>JAUUZS010000016.1 GCA_030589835.1 Cyclobacteriaceae bacterium | reverse complement strand
TGCCAGAGGGCTTATCCACGAAAATGATGTGGAACACCTGATGAAAATGGTAAATGTGATCAAAAAGGATTTTGAAACGAACCTGGCAACTGATGTATATGTTGAAGCCTCAAACGTTCGCGGAAATTCAAGTTCATTTAATGCGGAGAGGGCAATTGATGAAAATAAGGAATCCTATTGGTCTACCGATGACGGAGTGATAAAAGCTTCGTTAACTATTGATTTCGGAAAGGAAACTACATTCAACCGTTTTCTGGCACAAGAATATATTCCTTTGGGACAACGAGTTAAAAAATTCACCTTGGAAGTAATTGTAAACAATGAGTGGAAAGAAATCGCCTCGCAAACTACCATTGGGTATAAACGCATTTTGAGGTTTGACAATGTCACGGCTCAAAAATTGCGATTTAATATCCTGGACGCTAAGGGAAGTCCGACCATCACCAATATTGAAGTGTATCATGCTCCTAAACTTTTGGAGCCACCAACAATTGAGCGCGACAAAAAAGGCATGGTCTCCATCACTGCTTTCGATAGCGAACTGGAGATTTATTATAGCACCAACGGCAATGAACCAACCACCGAATCATCACAATACACCAAGGCCTTTTTGATGGAAGGAAAAGCTGAACTCAAAGCCATTGCCATTGATCCGGAAAGTGGTGATCAAAGTGCGACTTCATCAAAGGCGTTTGACATTGCAAAAACCAATTGGTCGGTGATCTCACCTGATCCCGAAAAAGATCCGCGTGGAAGTTTCCTTGTCGATGCGAAAGAAAGATCTATTTGGAAAAGTTCCCCAAAAGATGGCTTACCACAGTCTGTAATCATTGATCTGGGTGAAATACTGACCTTAAAAGGCTTCGCCTATCTGCCAACGCAACAACGGTACATCGATGGCACCATCTCACATTACCAGTTTTACGTAAGTAAAGATGGGCTTAACTGGAACAAACCGGTAGCCAGAGGGGAGTTTAGCAACATTAAAAACAATCCCGTATTGCAAAGCAAAACATTCGAAGCTGTCGTTGGTCGATTCATCAAATTCGTTGGTGAAAGAGAGATAAATAATAAAAATTTTATATCCATTGCAGAAATCGGTATCATCACTGAATAGTGTCTGTCTATAATATCATGTTAAAATTGAAAAAAGTAAATATGTTTTTTAATACCCACCCCTACCCCTCCTTGGAGGGGATTTATGGAATTTACTTTTTTCAATTTCTGACAAATTCCGACTTATAAACAAACACTAAATAGCCTTAAACTCATTAATTATGAAACGCACACGTATTTTTATTGGAATAATATTCTTGATTGCCTTCCAATCCATTGCTCAGCAATCTTTGGACGAAAAATTACCGCTTAGAGGTCTCTGTATTGCTGCCCCTAACGTTGATGGTGTTGATCGGTTTATAAAGTTCATCGATGAAGAACTTGGTCCAAAAAAAATAAATACGCTTATTCTACGCGTTGATTACAACTATCAATTTAAAAGCCATCCCGAGTTGAGAAATCCAATCGCCCTATCAAAAGCCGATGTAAAAAAAATGGTAGAGGTGTGTAAAAAACATCAAATCAACCTAATTCCTCAAATCAACCTGCTTGGCCATCAATCCTGGCACAGTGAGCTTACCGGCCTGCTGCGGGTGTATCCTGAATTTGACGAAACACCACATATACAATTACCTGAAAAATATGTATGGCCAAATGAAGATGGGTTGTATTGCAAAAGCTATTGCCCCTTGCATCCGGAAGTACATCCCATAGTTTTCGCCCTGGTTGATGAGATTATGGAAGTTTTTGAGGCGAAGGCTTTTCATGCAGGAATGGACGAGGTGTTCTATATCGGAGATGATAAATGCCCACGATGCTCCGGCAGGGATAAGGCAGAATTATTTGCAGGAGAGGTCACGAAAATCAGAAATCATCTTGCAGCTAATGACCAGGAACTGTGGATTTGGGGAGATCGATTGATCGATGGAAAAACTACGGGTCTGGGGATGTGGGAGGCGAGCATGAACAATACCCATCGTGCCATAGACCTGATCCCGAAAGACGTCATGATCTGTGATTGGCATTATGAACGACTCGATCCTACGGCAGTGCTGTTTGCCATGAAGGGTTTCAGAGTTGCGACCTGCCCATGGAGAAATGGTGATCTTGCCACCCAACAATTACACATGATGGTAGACCTGAGGCAACATGCTACCTCGGTTGTGAAAGATAATTATAGCGGAATGATCCAAACCGTATGGACCAGCGCCGAAAACTTTATGGATTATTATTATGGAATCAAGGAGCAACCTGATATAGACCGGGGTGATCAGGCAGGTTGTTTTAAAGCTCTTTGTAAGGCTATAGCTGCATTATAGCACCAAACTTTTAACACGCAGTAGATTAACTTGACCGATCAACTACTTTACTATAGCGATGCATGCAAGCATGTAGGAACCGATAGATTTAGGGTTCTCAGGTACTGTCTGAACTTTCTATCCGTCTCAAGATTAGAGTCCGAAAAATTGCTGTGTCAAAATCCATGGTCTGGTGGAAACAGATAGCTGTCTTGGCTCTTATGAGACATGTCGAAAGTTTGGCCCTTGTTAAACAGGGAGAATTCCTCCTGGGACTTTTCACTCCATATGGCGAATTGTAGTTAATCTTCACGTCATCAAGACTTGTTAACTGAAAGTCGAGAAGAGTAGAAACTAAAGTTTTTTTATAGAAATTCCATATACCATAATAAGAATCTTCGCTTTGCTACCAATGACAACATGATCCTTAGGAAGATATTCCCAGTATAACAAGATTCTTGCCTCGCAGCCCCCACATGCGTTACTGCTTGCAACACTATTCGTCGTAACATTACTAAGAATTCCCCCGCAATCCTTTATCGAGATGGACTGCTGGTCGAATTCTCGACCAGCAAGGGTGTGGTGAGTCAGAGAAAGCAGGCTAATTGTAAATACACCAAAAAATAATTTATAAAAAACCAAACATTCCCTGAATAAACAAAGTTAGCATTCTACTTGTTCGAATAGATGAACATTTAAAAATTAATTATTCAATAAAAAAAACAACCATGAAACTCATCAAACTACCTCGATTACGCCTGGCACAATTGCAAATCATCAGTGAAAGCACCCTTACCATGACTGAAAAAACAGCAGAACTTGCCGTCAGTCGGCAAAATGTTGAAAATGCATTTACACCCTTCGTGACTGGAATGCTCAAGGATAAGGCTTCTGCGGAAAAAAAGCGTGAGCTTGATCAAAGTCGGGATAACCGGACATCCGGCTTTTTTGCTGCACTTTACGCCGAAGAAAATTTCGATCATAAAGATCCTGTGATTCTGAAATCTCTTACCGATTTACTGAAGGTTGCAAATAAATATGGCCCGGGTATCATTAAGTTGCCGCGAGATGAAGAGACAGCAGCCATAGACAATTTGTTAGGCGATATTGGTCAAATCGATATTACACCATTGCTTGAAACAGGCATCACCCGTTGGATTCCTAAAATAGAAGCTGAAAACGAAGCTTATAGAGTAGCCGCAGCAAAATATATAACTGACAGCGTTTTGGCTGAAGCAAGCAAAGCGGCAAGCGTCCTGGCTCCAGCATTGGAAGATGAATTGGAATTATTGTATAAAAAACTTTTTGCAACCATTATTGTGTCTCCTACACCTGAATTGGAAAAGACGCACGCCGAACTGAAAAAACTAGTTGACTCCATGCGGTAAATGTGATCCTGAAAACTGCTATAACGATGGTTAAAATCCTATTTAGTCCGCGACCTGCTAATGGTTGTGGATTTTTTTTACTTTCAGATTCCTTTTTGTCGAAAACCTGCTACTCAAGTTTTTGCAATTGAGCAAAAGACCGAAAACTTCCCGCTCAACGCATTGCAAACCCGCGGAAAGATGAAAACCCGCCGCTCAGCAATTTGCAAACTTGCACAATGATGAAATCTTACCGCTCAGCAATCCGCAACCCTTCGGAAGCACGAAAACTCACCGCTCAGCGTTCTGCAATCTTCCGGAAGGGTAAAGCCAACTGGTCGTAGCGTTCGTTACGACTTAATAGCATTAACAAAATATGTTAACAAAACATTCCAGTACTTGGTCGTAGAACAGCTTCGTCAAATCGCGGATCAGTAGATGTGGCACAAAATCATCCTATTATAATTCATCACCACCTTTCTTGGTCTCAATAACCACAACGCCATTTGCACCTTGAGAGCCGTAAACTGCGGTACTGCCATCTTTGATTACATGGATACTCTTTACATCCATGGGGCGAATGGAACTCAAGATGTCATAATTTGAAACAATACCATCAATAACAATAAGGGCAGAACTGCTCATTCTATAAGAACTCGCTCCCCTAATAAGAATTGAACCATCTCTAACTTCAACCCCTGCAAACTGTCCACGAAGAAGGTCATATATATCATTATATCGTGAATAATCGTTTGGGTCCATTTGAACACTCGCCATTGCAGTTGTCCTGTTTTTTTCTGAAATGTGACCATATCCTATTGCATGATTTAGGGTCTCCTCTCCGGGTTTTAATTGTAGGTTAATGGCCACAATTTTAATTTTCTTGTTAATCTTCACATTTTGCTTTTTAAAACCATTGGCCTCTACAGTAATTTTATCAGTAGAATTGCAGACAACAAAAAACTTCCCAAGGCTGTCAGTCTTTACAATTTGTTTTGTGCTTTTGACTTTTATCTCAGCACCAATAACGGGAATATTTTCAAAAACGTGTATCACACCATGTATCGGGTGATCCTGAGCAGAAAGCAGATGTGATCCCAATACAAAAAAAACATTCGCCAAAAATATTTTGCTTATTTTATACATGACTTTGTGAATTGTTTGTTCGTGACAAATTTACTAAAAAATAATCAAACTACATTTTTCTAACGCTACAATCAGTTGATTTAGTACAATAATCGAATTGTTTTAATTGAATTGGAATTTAGTTGATTTTGTCCGACAATCTAAAATTCGCACTATTTGCATTTCGCAACAGTAAGATATGAATATAATTTAATCGAGTTGGTATAGGGGCATAAAAAACCACCTGGCAACAACTCACCAGGTGGTTTTTAGTATTACTAATTTCAATTATTCTCTTTCCCCAATGGCTTCCATTGGATCAACATTCGGCAATCCTGCCGCTTGTACAACGTGAGTTAATGGCTCAACATTTTTTTCAGCGCCATTATATCCTGTTGTCTGGTTCAATATATTCAATACATTACCTACAAGATAAGGCTCATAAACAGGCCAGAAAACATGCATTGGGTCCATCGTGTACCTTGTTGTACTATAGGTAGCCCAAGGCACGTTATCGCTAAAGAAAGAGTTCTTCTCTATCACCCTGTCGTAGTAGAAACTACTTGCTGACAATGACTTTTCGATATCATTCCCTGTGACCGAATACGTTTTACCATTGTAGCATGCTTTTCCAGTTTTCGACAGTATGACTGAAATACGAACAAGTTCGTCATGGCGATACTCTTCACCGAACAATTCGCGATTACGCTCATCCAATACGGCACCGATACCTTCAGTTGTTATATCTCCTACAGTATACATCACCTGTGCATTGGCACGCTGACGAATAGTATTGATATCATCGGCAGTACCAGCTAAATTACCTTGCCAGAATCTTGCCTCAGCACGTACAAGATAGGCTTCTGCAATCCTCATGATATACATTTCTTGCTTACCGCCATCCTGACGTTTAGTATTTTCTTCTTCACTTGGTGCCCAGAATTTATACCTTGGGTACCCGTACCAACACCTGATGGTATCATTGCAAAGCAAAACGCCAGCATCATTATATAAACGCAATGGTTTCAGATACCATTCTGTACCCTCGAGTGAAGGATTATCGTACACTATATCTTCCATTTCAAACCAGTTCACATCCTTATGACGGTAGTCCAACGTATCGTTTGCACCTCCGAATTTCCACACGTCATATTGAGAATAATTGGTCAAACGGCCAAAGCCCTGGCCTCGACCCCACTTTTGCATCATCTCTCCTCCTGAAGAACCAGTCGACTGCTTTACATTCGTCGCGATCGTGTTATTATCAGGCGCAAGAATACCCTGCTTCGTACTTACAAAGTTCGGGCCCCAGGCACGTATACGGGCTGATCTGCTTTGTGAACCTAATATGAAAGGCTCATTCACAATTAGCCAGATACCTTCTGAGTTACTGAGTTTTTGTCCGGCATCATTATTATGCAAATAGTTAATGGCGTCTGCACTTGCTGCAGCGCTTCTGCCCGGGTACCTATGTCCGAAGAATGGACTGATTGAATTTCCAACCAATATCGAATCCACACCTGAAGGAATATCAGCATCGGTAAATAAACTGGCTTCACCACTCGTGATTACATCATCCATTAAATCTTCGGCTTGAGAAAATTTTCCGTTTAACATGTAATATTTGGCGAGAAGAATTCTTACCGCATTTTGGGGCGGCTGGCCAATAGCCAATTGGCTCTTTGGCTTTACAAATTCCTCAGCAAATATCAAATCAGATTCCATCTGATCCCAAATACCCTGCATATGGAATACCTTGAAATCCCTTCTTGCTTCATCTACCACATTAAGCGTTAAGGCTACATTTCCAAAGTCCATGGTAAGCTGAAGATAAAAGAATGCACGCAAAAAATAGGCAGTGCCTAATAGGTGATTCCTCTCAGCGTCAGCAGTTCCATCTACCCAATCCGGATTATCGATGTAATCAATTACTGTATTGATACTTTTAATTTGCTGATAATTTTGCCAATAAAAAGACCTGTGACGGGCTGCATCATTGTCCCTACTGTTAATAGGTGTTGCATAGGTACGCAAATCGACAAATGCATCGGGCTTATCAGTAGCGCTGACCACAGATGCATCACTCATGTTATGGTTGAACAACAATTCTTCGTTGTCACCATTCCATTGGTTAAAAACTCCTTTTAAAGCCGACTCTAAACCAGTTTGCAATCCTGCTGCATCTATAAAGGTGTTTTCCGGGCTTAAAAAAGACAATGGTTTTTCTTCCAGAAACTCGTCACTACAAGAAACTGAAAACAAGAGAAATACCACAACGAATATCCCCCTTATATTTTTTATATTTTTCATATTCAATTTATTTTCTATGTTAAATATTACAAATTTTGAAAAGTTACCAACCCTCTAGAAATTGAAATCCAAACTAAAAGAATAAGTCGTTGGCATTTCTCTCCAGTCTTCAGGGTCTCCATATATCCAACCGCTCCATACTGCAGCATTTTCGATGTTCAATGCCAATCTAACGCGATCTAAATTCATTTTTTCAATCACGCCTTCAGGCAAGGTGTAACCAATCGATACATTTTGTAGTCGCAGGTATGATTTGTCTGTATACACTTGGTTTCCAAAACTGATGGAATTTATCCTGGCGGCATCGTCGATAGGATTGTTCGGTGTCCAGTAAGGAATATCGTACCAGTTATGGTTTTTGATATAGGTTTGATTGTTGTTAAATGGCTGGTTTGTTCCAGCTAAATAACCCAGCTTTGCCAGGAACACAAGTCCAAGATCAAAACCTTTATATTCAACATCATTCCTAAATGTAATGTAATAGGGATTTTCACGAAGCCCGAGGAACACTTTATCATCTGTATCAATATCTCCGTCCAAATCCTGATCAACAACTCTAAAGTCTCCAGGATATAAACCGTATACAGCTGCTTCAGTTTCTTCACCAAGCTGATAAACGCCATCCAGTTCCCAATCCCAGATCTCATCCTTGTTCTCACCGATAAACCAACCGTTTCCAATATCATCAGGGTCTTCCAACACAGGATTTCCTCCGCCATCGAGCACGGGGTTTCCTTCTGAATCTATAACAGGAATAGGTTCAGCACCTAAGGTGGTGATTCTATTCTGCTTGTACGTCACATTTAACGTACTGGTCCAGATAAATTCTGATGAACTTAAAATTGTACCTTTCAATCCAAGGTCAAATCCATAATTGCGCAAATTACCGATGTTGGTCTTGGTAGTTTGAAATCCTGTCACTTCAGGTAATTTTTGGTCGAGCAACAAATCCTTGGTTTCTGAAGTATAGACGTCCAAAGAACCACTCAGGCGATTATCCATCAGGCCAAAGTCGATCGCAAAGTTATACGCCTCGGATCTTTCCCATGACAACAAAATATTTGCCATCCTGTTAATCGACACGTAAGGTGTAGCCTGGTACCCTCCATCATAGTTCAGGTAAAGGCTATTACTTAGCTGGGCATAGGCATTGTACTGATCCAAACCACTACTGTTACCGTTTATACCCCAGCTTGCGCGAAGTTTCAGGTAATTGACCCAGGATGGGGCACCAGCCATAAAACTCTCATTAGTGAGTGTCCATGCTGCAGACAACGATGGGAAATCTCCATACAGATTCTCCGCTCCAAAACGAGAGTAACCATCCCGCCTGATGGATGCAGAAAAATTGTAGCGATCACCATAGGCATAGTTTATACGACCCATTACGCCCGTGCGCGAATTCGCCTCATCACTAGAAGAAACTGAAGGATTTAACCCAAATCCCATGCCATGATAACCAAGTGCTGCAGTAGGTGAAAAATTACTGTTTTCTGCATTCGTATACCATTGTTGGTTTCGCTCGGCGTTGTACAGAGCCGTTGCAGAAAGACGATGCTCTCCAAATGTCTTTTCCCAGTTAAGGATATTATTTAACTGCCATTGCAATTCCTCGTTATGTCTTCTACGTGCTTCGTCAACCTGCAGACCCGGATTTCCACTATCTTCAAAATCGAACCTTTTTCTGCTTTCAAATCTTGGCGTATAGTCAACTCTTAATGAGAGACCCAATGGAAGGGTAATCTTAGTGTAAACGGTAGGGTTAAACATAATCCTGTCATGCTGTCGTGTATTCCATGCGGGATTTTGGAACGGATTGCTCCGGTTAGATCCTGCACTTTGCCCCGTTAAGTACGGCCTCGTTTCGGAAATATCTTCGTCCCATGGTGCCGTAAAAGGCGAATCGTTTTCCCATGGCTGATCGTAAGGAGAGAACACGTAGTATCCACTGTTACTTACCGACTCTTGCCCTTCATCTTCATACGCAAAACTGGCATTCACACCCACGGAAATGAAATCCGCCACTGCTACATCCAGGTTCAATCGTGAAGTGATCGTTTTATAGCTATCCCACACTTGTACTGATTCCCTGTCACTGTATCCCAAAGAATAGTAGTAAGACACCTTGTCACTACGTCCAGAGATGCTCACGTCATAATCTTGTCTCACGCCAGTCTGGAACAGAAAATCATCCCAATCATATACATTTCCAGCCATGAAATTCTCTACTTCGTTCTGCCAGAAACCGAAATTATTAATCCAGGCATTGGTTATAACATCTGGATCTGTCGCACCGGGTATACCGTTCGCGGTAAGCCAATCAGGTTGGTACTGTGAGGCTACATCGTTATAATTTTCAAATTTCGACCAAGGATCGACATCCGTTTGGGTTACTGCCTCGTTCATATCTGTCAGCCAGTTCAACACGGGTTCGCCTCCTTCATGTGTTTGAATGTTTTTTCCTCTGGTTACCAATCCCACTCTAGTGCTAACACTGATTCGAGGTTTGCCAAGCTGACCTTTTTTAGTTGTAAAAATGACCACACCATTGGAGGCCTGCGAACCGTAAATAGCTGCCGCACTGGCGTCTTTCAATACGTCCACACTTTCAACGTCATTGGGATTAATCTCCGACAAGTTTCCACGGAAAATAACGCCATCAACCACAACAAGGGGTTGGTTCGCAGATCTTTCATCACCATCATCCGCTTTAATAGAAGCATCTCCACGAACTTCAAAATCCGGGATACCTTTTGCACTCGTGCTGTATCCTACTTGTATTCCGGCCGCAGTCGATCTCAATATCTCTGAAACACTCGTGGGTTTGTACTTCGCCACTTCCTCGGCTTTTACACTGACGATAGAGCCGGTAAGGTCTTTCTTCTTCGAAGTACCGTAACCAATTACCACGATTTCATCCAATGCGGTAATATCGGGCATTAAAGTAAGATCAATAACCGATTGGTTTCCTACGACCACTTCTTCGGTCACGTAACCCACCGAACTAAAAATCAGCGTAGAATTATCATCCGGTATATTCACGGCGTAGGTACCATCTATACCTGTAATCCCTCCGCTTGTTGTACCTTTCACGACAACGTTTACGCCGGGCAAGCCTTCGTCGTTGTCCGCGCTCAATACGGTACCAGTAACTTGTCTGTCCTGAAAATTATCAGAATTGGTTTGCATCTTTGTACCAGGTTGGGTTCCGGAATTCTCAGCATTCCGCTCCAACAAAGCCAAATCCTGAGCACTTACCGCAGTTGCAAACATAACTGCAATAATAAGAACTCCCCAGGATTTTCTAAGTAGTTTTTCCATCATAATAATGAATTTTAGGTTATAAATTAATTTAAAATACATACCATATTTTTTATAATCAATATGATAAGGTCTTGAATTTTTTTATTATAAATAATTTACCTGCCCCTGCATTTCAACGACTTCCTTATGCAGAACCAGAGTATAATTTTACTTTATTTTAATAATTTCTTTGCCACAAAAAAAGATTACATTTCCCATAATAAAAATCAATTCCCTTTATTCCTAGAAGAATACAAAATGGCATTTTATTTCTCACACATCAAATTAAAATTAGGTGTAATTCTCCCAAAAACAAAATCAATATTATTTTTTCTTAAACAGACATTTCTTTCTGGAGCCATATTTACGTTTATGTTCAACCCATATTTAATGCTATAAAAAATATCAAAAGCATAATTGTTGAGTGATGTTTTATCCTTTTGAAATTGTCCTTTTAATACGTAAGAAGATATTTTCGAAGACCTTAAAATTTGCACCTACGTATCCTAGAGCAGGGTTAAAGTCAACCTTATCCATTTCTTCCTTAAATACATTATCATAATTGCCTTTACTTATATATTTAAAAAACAGTTTTACTTCGCTTTCAGTACACCGATTTTGAATATAATTATTAGCTAATGATCTGAACTTATCTTCGTGCATTGACCTAGCTTTACAAGTAATACAATTATCCATCCTATTAGGGTAGCTCACGCCATTAAAAAAAATTAATCAATGGCCAACTTAGCCTTTTGAAAATAGGAGAAAATACCCATATGTAGTGGTTTCAGGTTTAGCCTGCCTTTCATTTAGTCATCCTTTTTATTAATAAGTAATCGGTTCTACTGTTATTTTAATGGAAAACTTTGGCCCAAGAGCCAGAAGCCTGCCTACCGGCCAGGCAGGTCCGAAGTCAGGAGTCGGAAGAAAAGAATTCCAAAATCAGCAAATGTTAATGTTCTTATTTTTACATTGGTTTTTCGCCTTTTTTTACTTCGGTCTCCGGTCTTCCGACTTCTGACAAAATTTGTTATCTTCCATTAAATTCAGGGTAGAACCAAGTAATTTATTAAATTTAGAACCTGATTTATTTAGCATAAATATGAGACTGGAGAAAGAATTTCTTGATCAATCGATTTTGCGGCTAAAAGAAAATGTTCCCAGGATCAATAAATGCCTGAGTCAACTCTCCGCCCAAGAAATATGGATGAAATCAAATTCCAGTACAAACTCGATTGGAAATTTAATTTTACACCTTTGCGGCAACATTACGCAATATATCCTTTCGGCTCTTGGGGATGCTGAAGATCATAGGAATAGAGATCTGGAATTTCTTACTGAAGGAGGGTTTTCAGGAACCGAGCTTATTCAAAAGCTACAAACCGTCGTAAATGAGGCTGAATCAATCCTTAGCACAACAAAAAAGGATGAACTGCTGAAAATCCATCGGGTTCAGGGATTTAAACTTTCGGGAATGGGCATCATCATTCATGTAATGGAGCATCTCTCCTACCACACTGGTCAAATCGCTTTTTTTACGAAGCTATTGAAAGACCGCGAGTTGGGATTTTACGCAAATATAAATTTGAATATTAAAAATAATTCCGAACAGCATTGAGTAGACCCTTATTTTGTGATAGCCTATTATATACATTTCAGGTACTAGTAATACTAACCCATTTATCTCCACAAACATGAATATGCTTAAATCATCCTCTTTCATACTAATCGTTATTTTGTGCAGTTTCTGTCAACAAAAACAGCCTGCCGTTACTGAAGAGGCCACTTCTCCTCAATTTGAACGATTATCCTATAACAATCCAGGACTGTCTGTTGATCTCGGTGTTGGTTTGTGGGCCTGGCCCTTGCCGATGGATTATGATGAGGACGGAGATTATGATTTGCTTGTTTCCTGCCGGGATGTCCCGTTCAATGGCATTTACTTTTTTGAAAACACCACAGGCGAAGCTTTTCCCGTTTTTGATCCTCCGGTAAGAATCGGCGATGCATTAAAAGATATTCAGATTTCTTATGTAGATGGCGCCCCCAGGTTTTTACAACCTGGCAGGGAGCTGTTAAATTTTAAAACTTCATTAGCAGAAAACACGAAAGCACTATATCCTGGAGATGTATTCAAAAAATTTCATAATAATATACGATTCAACCAATGGAAATATGTGGACTATGAACATGATGGTGATCTGGATATTGTAGTGGGTATTCAGGATGGAGAAGATTACGGTTGGGATAATGCATTTGATGCGAATGGCCACTGGACCAATGGCCCGCTTCACGGATTTGTGTATTTGATCGAGAATGTAAACGGCACCTATGAGTTAAAGGATAAAATTTTGGCCGATGGCAAACCTATCGATGTATATGGGGCTCCATCTCCAAATTTCGATGATTTTGACAACGATGGTGATTTGGATATCATCTGCGGTGAGTTTTTGGATCGGTTTACCTGGTTCGAAAATATTGGTACGCGTGAAAATCCACGCTATACAGAAGGTCGGTTCCTTGAAAATCAAGAGGGCACTATTAAAATGGATTTGGAGATGATCCTTCCTGTCTCGCTCGATTGGGACAAAGACGGCGACATTGATTTGATTGTTGGAGATGAAGACGGCAGAGTGGCCTTTATTGAAAATACAGGCACCATTAAAGATCACATGCCTGTTTTCAACTCACCAAGGTATTTTCAGCAAGAAGCTCAATACGTCAAATTCGGAGCATTGGTTACCCCCTTTAGTACTGACTGGGATGACGATGGTGATGAAGACCTCATTAGCGGTAATTCAGCAGGATATATTTCCTTCATTGAAAATCTGGATGGTGGCGATCCTCCGAAATGGGCTCCAGTTAAATATTTAGAAGCGGGAAATGAAGTGATCCGTATCCTTGCCGGAGAAAATGGCTCCATTCAGGGGCCTTGTGAAGCGAAATGGGGATACACGACAATATCTGTGGCCGATTGGAACAATGATGGATTGAAAGATATTATAGCTAATTCTATCTGGGGAAAAATAGTCTGGTACGAAAATATTGGATCAAAGGGAAAACCTCAGTTAGCCAAAGAAAAGCCCGTAAAGGTGCAATGGCAGGACGCTCCCCCGAAACCGGATTGGTATTGGTGGGCTCCGGAACCTAACAGCCTGGCCACTCAATGGCGTACCACTCCGACGGCCATTGACTGGAATTCAGATGGCCTAATGGACCTGATCATGCTCGACCACGAAGGCTACCTGAGTTACTTCGAACGATTTGAAACAGAGGAAGGATTAATGCTAAAACCCGGGAATCGCATTTTTATTTCCGAGCCTGGCGCCTACAACCGGAAGAATCAGGTAGTTGACAGCACCAAAGGAAGTTTGAGGTTGAATACGGACAAATACGGGGCAAGCGGAAGGCGCAAAATGGCCTTTGGCGATTGGGATAACGATGGAGATATCGATATCCTGCTGAACAGCATCAATTCCACTTTTGTGGAAAATACCGGTCAGGAAAACGGCATGGTCAACATGAAATTAAGAGGCGACATATCCGATCAAAAACTTGCCGGACATACTACAAATCCCACTTTGGTGGATTGGGACAATAATGGCAAACCCGATCTGCTCTTAGGCGCCGAAGATGGTCATTTTTACTATTTGAAGAATGAGTAAAGCATGAAGACAGAAGTTAGAGTTTAGATGCTAGATGTTAGAAGGTAGAAGATAGAAGTTAGAGTTTAGATGCTAGATGTTAGAAGGTAGAAGATAGAAGGTAGAATGTCTATTCATGTATGGACATGACCTGAAACATCACTTCTCAGTAATGCTGTTTCTTACTCTTAAAAATCTAAATCGCAGGCCTTTTTTTATTCAAATATAATTTTTAAGGCATGCGCATATTCTGATGACTTCTCCTTCGGAAAACTAACCTTCAATCCGTCAGATGCCTGTGATCAGGAAAGCTTTTCATCGGATCCCAACATAGAAACATGATTTACTTTCATTTTGTCACGTATCGAATGCACCGTAATTTCTTCATTACTCCATGCCAATGAAATAGCATACAACACCTCCCCCTTTGTAGTAAAGCGTATATCCTGTGCGGTATATTCAGACTCCGTATTATCCGTAAACGCCCCTGAAGTGCCCGTTTCAACGCCTTCAGTTGCTTTTATCCAGGGACGTGTACCATAAATCGCTTCACCATTCACCTGCAACCAACTACCAATTTTCAGCAATACATCTTGTTGTTCGGCAGTGATAGTTCCATCGGGCTTGGGTCCAATATTGAGTAAAAGATTGCCATTTTTAGAAACAATATCCACCAGGTCATCAACGATTTGATTTGGTGATTTATGCTCTTCACCATCAATATACCCCCACGATTTTTTTCCAATAGAAGTATCTGTTTGCCAGGGAAACTCCCTGATTTTATCAGATTTGCCTCTTTCAATATCAAAAACCTGAATATTATCGCCATAGCCGGTTTTGGTATTTATTACCACTCCTTTTTGCCAATCTATCGCATTATTATAATAGTATGCCATATATTGATAGAACGTCGATTGAAAAGGATATTTGCCAACAGTCCAGTCAAACCACATCAGCTCCGGTTCGTACAAGTCGATTAATTCATAGGTATGAGCTAACCACCTGGCTTTGGATTGTGCATTGAATCCTGCTCCTTCGGGACAGTCAAGAGTCTGACCACCCGGCTCTTCGAGCAGTTCACCATAAAGCGAGCTAAATGTAGAATCCTGAACATCGGAGGGTATTTTTGCTCCTCCGTTAAAAAACCATGCGTTTTCTGCACGATGGGAAGACAATCCAAAATGCAATCCATGTTTTACTGATGCGCGTTTTAGCTCTCCGATAATATCTTTTTCAGACCCCATGTTTACTGAGTTCCAGGTATTTACAACACTTTTATACATGGAGAATCCATCATGATGCTCGGCGACAGGCACCACATATTTTATCCCTGCTTTCTTAAAAAGAGAAACCCATTCATCTGCATTAAATTTTTCCGCCTTGAACATCGGTATAAAATCCTTATATCCAAATTCCGTCAATGGCCCATATGTTTCAATATGGTGTTTGTATACTTTACTCCCTTCCTGATACATTTGACGCGGATACCATTCATTTCCAAAAGCGGGAACAGCATACACCCCCCAATGGATAAAAACGCCAAATTTAGCGTCTTTGAACCATTCAGGTGTCTGGTAATGTTGGGCGATTGTTGTGGAATCAGGCTTAAATAGTTCCGTCCCTTTTGGCGATTTATAGCTGGTAGTATCCGGTTGGTATGTTGCTTTTTCCGGATTACAATTACTTAATGCAATAATCAATACGACCAATAAAAAATTTGTTGCGCTTTTCATTTTTCCTGATTTTTGTTTTACCGTCTTTTGAATAAAATTAATGCCTTTACCCCCTTTATAATTTCGTTTTTACACCTAACCTGGACAAGCCAGGAAAGTGCCTAAAGTTTCAAGTATTTAGAGTGCCTAAAGTTGAAGAATTCTTCACGACGTTAGGCCTGCCTTGCCGGTAGGCAGGCACTTTAAACTTTAATTCACTCCAAACTTATGCCAAATAATACACGAATATTGTACCTTAGATACCATAAAGGCTACCCTTTTCTTTGTTCCATGCTCAGACTTACGTTGTCCGGCGTCACCTTGTCTCAATGGATATCCTCGCCATAGGCAATTCTCCTGATTTTGCCTGTACATTAATTACACCGGCTTCATGAGTTGATTTAATAATTACCAAACATCTCCCTTGATAGGTCATTCGATAAGGCTTCTGATAGCTCTCGGTGCTCATGGGATTTGAACTGCCAACTGCCAGAATGACTCCCGGACCTTCAATCTCAAACTCCACAAGCTTTTCAAGAGTTGGGTTCCTGATCCCGTTATCATCCAATAATTCCACTTCTACATAACTTAAATCCTGACCATCTGCGGTAATGAGAGATCTATCAGGTGTTAATTTTATTTGAGTTGCTTCACCGGCAGTTTTTAACTCGGCCATTGCACTTACTGATTCAGCATCATACCCCACCGCTTTAAGTATCCCCGTGTTGTAAGGAACTTTCCATTTGGCGATCCATTCATTTTGGCGATTTGTTTCCTTTTTCCCCAAGGACTTGTCATTGAGAAATAGCTCTACCTGATCGCTGCCATTGTACACATGAACCTCCAAATCTTTATCTTTATATCCTTCCCAATTCCAGCTATCCACTACATCGTGCCATTCCCACTTGCTCCAATTCATTTTTTCCGGATTAAGGGCAAATGTTGGTGTTGGAGGAACAACAAAAATAGCAGGCTTACTTGCATTTTCCCATAACACATCCCTATAATGGGATTGCGGCCGTTTCCATCC
>JAUUZS010000045.1 GCA_030589835.1 Cyclobacteriaceae bacterium | reverse complement strand
TATCGTATAAATACGAAATGTAAATTCATATTCTAAATTAACGCTGCTTTATGTTGGTTATCCTTTAAAAATGCTTTTAAAGCTCTTCTCATACTTAAAAAAACATTCACATCGCAATTTTCACAAAAGTAAATATTGGTATCAAATACACAATTTACCCCTCCTTCAAATAAGTGAATTACGAAAGTTAAAAATATGCATAACCGCACTTCGCAAGAGTAAAATAAGTTGACGAATATTACTCAAAACCTTTTATGCTAAAAAAACTAGTAAAAAATCAGTCAGACCGTAGACCCGATTTCCTTATTCACGGTCAATCCTAAGCACTAAATCCTCAAGTCATATCAATTTGTCATCAATTATGCCCTTAAAAGCATATCAGGTAACCAAAAAAAAACCTTCATTGTAGTATTTCCAATAATATGATTTTTTTACAAAACGTGCCATTTCATTTTATCATTATCTTTTCAGGGTAAAAAACCTACTTTGAGCATCAACGTTCTCTTAAAAAATGCAAATAATTCATGCAAAGATACAAAAAATTACTGCTTTTCATATCTCCTACGTAAATATGATTCAGAATAAAAATGTAACACCTTTATTGCATTTAGGGCCGCTCAAACATATATCTGAGGGTTCACGACATTTTTGTTAATGTTGACTCTAATCTCTTAAAAAGTTAATTTGGTAAACTTTTAAATTGAAATAAGCAGGCAGGTGAAACACTATTTTAGCATGAATTTTTTGTCCGAAAAAATTGCCATCAGACCCCATTTTCTATGGCCAGTACGATTCGCGATACGCAGGAATGGATGCTCAATCTGATGATGCCATGAGAGGAAATTGTGCTTTTGCTGGAATATTTGCACTAGGAGAGGAAACTACTCGGCCACGACTTTTTGATATTCTCTGTTTTTTTCTGAAATAAGCTCAAAAACATAGGCTCCTTTTGGTAGTGGCTTTTGCAGTTGAAATTCAGTATCTATATTTCCGAAGTTGTCCGTCTTCAACTGTTTCCTTTCTACAAGCCTTCCCTGTAGGTCGATAATTTTTAGTTCCAGTAACTCATGATTTCCCATTGTACTGATTTTTAGCGTTATAAAAGAGCCACTAACCGGATTTGGATGAACTGAAAAACGCCTGTCCCCCTCAAATAAAACGGATACCACCGGAAATATTTCCGTAGTTCCGTCATAATCTGTTTGTGACAACCGATAGTATGACAGACCTAAATAAGGAGAATGATCTGTAAAAGAATAATCCATCTGCAAATTGGTAGTTCCGTTTCCGGTAACTTCTCCAAGTGTTACAAAATCCCTTCCGTCATTTGATTTCTCCAATGTAAAGAAATCATTGTTGAGTTCTGATGCCCTAGACCAGTTTAGATTTACCTGATCTTGTGTTGGGTTTGCATTGAAATAAAGAAGTTCTACGGGAAGAGGTGAGTAGCCGGGAGGCAATCCTTCACCCGACACGGGAGTATGACCATCTATAATATAGGAAGCTCCTGTAATTGTTGATGTGCCACTAAATTCTGCGCCCCCCGGACCAATGGTAATCTGACTCTGACTCCCATCTGCGTATAAAGTTCCTCCTGCCTCAATTATTACCATTGAAGCTACATCCATGGTCAATTTACCGCCACCTCTAAGATCCAAAGTCCCTTGTATTACAATAAATAAAACACCTAAGTCATTTTCGTTACCATTTACGGTTATTGTATGACCTGAAAGAATGATTACTGTATCACCACCTGCTATAGGGCCAACAGGAGTCCAGGTTTCTGGAGTTATCCACGTGCCATCACCTGTGGACTCAAGAAACCTTGAATGAGCCAGCTGCACAAAGCAACATGTGTTGATAAACAGAACTATAAAAACAAATAAAAATTTCCTTTGGCAGGAATTTTTATTGTTACGATGTTCCATCATCACAATCCAATTTTGGTAGATAGTAAAAGGTGTCAAACGAATTAATAGTTAACAATATGTGTGAAATTTATCTATGCTTAATGCGAATAATTAACATTATTCTGCACATAAATACTGACTATAATACAATTGTAACTCCTTTTTATCATATTTTTAATTTTAAATTGTTTGATTTTTTCTGGAAATAGTTATTCTGCTCGCGATTTTGGGGAAATACCATGAGCAATTGCGCTTAATGGATTTTAACATAATGGCATGCGTGAAAGAAAAATAAAGATCATACTGTTCGCTTAATTTTATAATTCCCGATGCAAAAAGAGAGGGCTGCAATTGAATATTGGTGATGGGTCATTTGCATTTTTTTGATACAAATAAAATCCTTGTACGCAATAGCATCAAAGGCACTAAGAACCAGCTAAAGGCGGAGGTTCCGGTTATTACTTCCGAATAGCTTAAGTAGAGTCTGTCTATAAAGTCCGATTTCTGCGTTATGCTCATCCTCAAAATGATCATTTACATACGTAAACTCACATTTTTCGGATTTCACAAGCCTTGAACTCGAACTTTTTAGCTCAGACACTTGAGTTTATGGACAGACTCTAAGTAATTCCGACATGACGCTAATTATTGAATTGGACTGGGATAGCACAAAGCAATCAAACAAACTCCGCTCTCTGTTCCGTATATATATCGGTAAGCAGGCTTCTATCCTTAAGCTTCAATAACCATCAAAATCCCATAATCCATTGCCTACTATTCAACATTATTATTAGATTTGGGTATCACATTTTTTTTCCAATCCGTGTCATCCGAAGAGGACATGGAGTATGTCGAAACCTCAGAGTCGCTCGAAGTGGGCTCTGAGGACGGATGAAAAAAATATTAAATAAACTGAATCAGATATGAATGGATTTGAACGGATTCATAAAGCATTGGCTGGTGAGTGGCCAGATAGGAGGCCTGTCATGTTGCACAATTTTATGATGGCTGCCAAAGAAGCCGGATATTCTATGAAAGAATTCAGGGAAAGTCCACAAAAAGCTGCAGACGCCTTCATCCAGTCTGTTGAGAAATATAAGCTGGATGGAGTAATGATTGACATCGACACGACCTTGCTTGCCGGGGCTGCTGGTGTGATTGTTGACTATCCCGACCACGAACCGGCCAGAATTCCTGAGGGATTATTAAAATCCTGGGATCAGTTTAAAGAATTAGAGGAAATTGACTTATCCAAGAATGAGCGGGTTCAGCGTTGGCTTGAAACCTGTAGCTTGGTAAAAAAACACTTTGGGGATGAAATATTCGTGCGAGGCAATTGCGATCAGGCGCCGTTTTCTATGGCCAGCATGGTCCGAGGCACACAAGAATGGATGCTGGATCTGATGATGCCCGGGGAGGAAATTGAGCTTTTGCTGGAATACTGTACAAATATTGGCATCCAGTTTATTGACCTGATGGCCACCACCGGAGTAGACATGGTGTCCAATGGAGACAGTCCGGCCGGACCGGAAATGATTTCGCCGGAGATGTTCCGGCAGTATGCGTTACCTTACGAAAGAGAATTGGTTGTAGCGGCACACAAACATGGGCTCCCATATGTAAATCATATCTGCGGAAATACTGAAATGATACTGGCGGACATGCTAGAAACCGAGACCGATGGGCTGGAGCTTGATTATAAAACAGATATCAATAACATATTCAAGTTTATTGGAGACAAAAAACTATTTATCGGTAACATCGATCCGTCAGGTGTATTGGCTTTGGGCACAAAAAAAATGGTAGTAGAACGAACGAACGAATTGTTGGAAATCTATAAAACATCTCCACGACTGGTTATAAATGCCGGATGCGCCATACCTCCGGATACTCCCTCTGAAAATATTTTTGCTTTGATTCGAACAGTTCACGACTTTTAAATTAAAAAAATGAAAACTTCAAAATTCATCTTCTGTAAAGCAAGCGTCTCGCCTGCCTTCCGTAGCGCAAGCGTCCCGCTTGTGCTTACCACACTTTTATTGATTCCTTTTTTATCCTTTGCTCAAGGTCTTACGCTGTATATTTCACCTGATGGAAATGATCATTGGAGTGGTACCAGAACAAATCCGCTAACGAGCCTTGAGGGAGCCAGAAATAAAATCAGGCAACTAAAGGAAACAACTGAATTCAACGACACCATCAGAGTGATCATCAAAGGCGGTCGATATACCTTAGAATCAACCTTTGTATTGGCACCGGAAGACGGAGGAAGCTCTTTGGCTCCAATAGTCTATCAGGGTGCCAAAGGTGAAAAACCCGTTTTCAGTGGGGGAATTCCAATTGAAGGATTTAAAGAAACAGAAAATGGATTATGGGCTGTACAAATCCCTGAAGTTGGGTATTGGAATTGGACCTTCGACCAACTTTATATCAATGGGAAGCGCACCACCAGAGCAAAAAGTCCCAATACAGGCTATTTTAAAATCAAAGATATCACGGAAGAAGTATGGATTCAGGGCCCAGGACGAAATCCGGAAAAAGCACAGCAAGTGGTGATAACCGAGAAAGACGCCGCTAATGAGCTGAGCCCTCTTGACAAAGATGCCCTCAGCGAAGTGGTTATGACCGTATATCACCATTGGAACATTACCAAGAGGCATATTGACAAATATGATCCTGAAACCAATAAAATCTATACCTCCGGGGAGGGAATGAAACCCTGGAATCCATGGAAACCGGGCAAGCGCTTTATACTCGAGAATTATCTTGGTGCATTGGATGCCCCCGGGGAATGGTTTCTGGCTGGTGATGGTATGTTGTATTATATGCCCTTTCCTGAAGAGAAAATCGGAACTGCTACCGTGTATGCTCCGGTATTGGAACAGCTGGTTCGTATTGAAGGAAACCCGGAGCATTCTGAATATGTAGAGCATGTGCAGTTCAAAAATCTTCATTTTCAGCATTCAGCATATTATTTGCCAAAGAGTGGGTTCGAACCCTACCAGGCAGCAATTACCATTGACGCGGCCATTGAACTAAATGGAGCAAAAAATATAAAATTTCTCACCTTCCAGCTAGATCATACCGGAGGTTATGGCATTTGGATGAATCAAGGTGTAAGTGGATGTGAAGTAAAACACACATTTCTAAATGATCTCGGCGCCGGCGGCATTCGAATTGGTGAACTAATCATTAGAAAGGATGAGCATCTACAAACCGGTTCAAATATCATTGACAATAACATCATTCAATCCGGAGGATTTGAATTTCCTCCTGCAGTAGGAATTTTAATTGGCCAAAGCGCCAACAATCAAATCGCGCACAACGACATTGGCGACTTCAGGTATACCGGAGTATCGGTAGGTTGGGTATGGGGATATGCACCTAGCCCTGCAAAGGGAAACAAAATTCTTTACAACCACATTCATCATATTGGCTGGGGCGTACTCAGCGACATGTCGGGAGTGTATACCTTAGGTCCATCTGAAGGTACTGAAGTGTCAAACAACCACGTCCATCATATTTTTGCTTACTCTTATGGTGGATGGGGACTTTATACTGATGAAGGTTCAACAGGTATAGTTATGGAAAACAACCTGGTGCATCACACTAAAACAGGCGGCTTTCATCAGCATTACGGAAAGGAAAACAACCTTAGAAACAATATTTTTGCCTTCAGCAAAATGTACCAGCTTCAAGCTACCCGGGTAGAAGAGCATCAATCTTTTTCATTTACAAACAATATTGTGCTGTATAAAGAAGGGGTGTTATTCCAGGGGCCATGGACGAAAATGAAGGTGGAGCTTGACAACAATTTATATTGGAAATTAAACGGCAAGGTAGATTTCAAAGGTAAAAGCTTTAAAAACTGGAAGAATAATGGATATGATCGTCACTCGTTTGTTGAAGATCCTCAATTCAAAGATCCCCTAAATGGAGATTTTAGTTTTATAAATCAAAGAATAGCTAAAAAAATCGGTTTTATACCTTTTGATTATAGTTCTTATGGTGTGTATGGAAGTGAGGAATGGAAAGAAAAGGCTAAACTCTCTAATACAATTACAGATAAATTTAATTCACTCTTTGATGAATGAAAAAGGAATGTAGGCACAAGCGGGACGCTTGCGCCATGGAACATGCTACACTAGCGCAAGCGTCTCGCTTGTGCTGCCATAAGGTTAACACTTCCGATCTGATAATATTAATGCTAAAAATGATACACAATTATGAGTAGAAAGTACAAAATCAGAGATCAGGACAAATTGCATTTTGTGACATTTACTGTCATTAATTGGATTGATGTTTTCATAAGAAATGAATATAGAAACATGTTTTTGGAAAGCGTTCGCTTTTGTCAGAAAAATAAAGGATTGGAAGTTTTTGCCTGGTGCATCATGACAAGCCATATACATATGATTTTAGGCACAAACGGTGAAAATAAATTAGAAAATATAATTCGTGACCTAAAAAGCTTCACGTCAAGAAGCATTCGGAAATTAATAGTAAGCAATGAAAAAGTAGGAGAAAGTCGTAGAAAATGGATGGTTGAAATGATGAAAAAGGCAGGGTTAGGAAATAGCAACAATAAAGATTTTCAATTTTGGCAGCAGCATTACCATCCAATAGAATTGTCAACGAATAAACTACTTGAGCAAAAATTGGAGTATATTCATGATAATCCGGTTGAAGCCGGATTTGTAGAAAGTCCGGAAATGTGGCAATATAGCAGCGCTAAAGATTATTATGAAAAAGGAAAGGGCGAGCTTGACATATTGCTTATACAATAAAGTAACAAACCGTGATAATAAAGGCACAAGCGAGACGCTTGCGCTAGAATAAGGGACGCTTGCGCCAGTGAATATGCTCGTTATACATAGCGCAAGCGTCTCGCTTGTGCTGCAATATGGCCAACATTTGGAAAATGAAGAATAAAACACACAAAACAAATGATGAAATCTATTTTTAAGAAAACAGTGAATGGCCTATTTAACATATCAACAATTGGGCTATCTCTATTACTAATTTTAATTCAACACAACTTTTCATTCGCCCAATATTCAGCTAATAATCTTCCTTTATACCAGGAAGAAAAAGTCACTTATAAAAAGGATTGGCTAATTAATGCCCTAGGAGCCAATGCCAAATTATACAAGAATAGCAATGGAAATCTGGTTTTCAGCAATGGATTAATTTCCAGAACATTTTCTATCATACCCGATGTCGCTACTATTGGTTTTGACAATCTTGTGACCGGCGAATCGCTACTTCGATCCGTGAGGCCGGAGGCATCCGTGACCGTCAACGGAAATGCAATACATGTAGGCGGACTTTACGGACAACCCATCCACAACTATTTACTTCCCGAATGGCTGGAGCAAATGAATTCCGCTACAGGAAATTTCCATTACGACAGTTTCTCAATCGGGCCAATCAAAGAACGCTTTACCTGGCAAAAGCGATTGGAATGGATGCCAAAGGATCTTCCCTGGCCTCCTCAAGGCAAAGAGCTCACGTTCACCTACAAACTTGGAGATGAAGATCTGAACGAAATTTTCTTGCATTCCATTTCTGATGAAATGCGCACAAAGATAATTTCCGACAATTTCGTCTCCCTGGATAAAAATTGGTCAATTTCCCTGAGTGATGCCCATGACCGTACCTCCTTTAACAATGAAGGGAAACCCGGTCAAATCATGGCCTTAAACAATACTTTTGCCTTTGCAGAACAAAATATTCCTGAAGGTTCCAAAGTGTTTATGACTACCATAAATCCCGGGACTGATAAAAGTAAAATATTCGGCCCGGGGATGGCCCTGGTCTTTAAAGACAAGGTTATAAAAATTAACCTACGAACTGCAGAAAACAGGTTTGGATTTTTCAACGGTTCCAAAACAACTTCCATAGCAGGGATGAAGGCAGGGAAACCTGTAACCTTGCGTTTTGAAATTAAGGAAGGGCAATTAAGCAGCTCTTTCTCTTATGATAAAATTTCATGGTTTGAAATTGGAAAGTTAGACATAAAAGAAAATGATTTTCCTCAGGCGATCAGAGTTGGCAAAACGGATTGGGTTGGCAAAGCCTCGGATCATCCTGAAACAGGAGAGCGAATCCGGTTGCAAATAGAATCTGTAAAGGTTTATGGAGAAATTCCCGATTCAAAGAAATCAGCTAGCATCGATCACCTTAGCTATCTCAAGGACATTACAGTAAATGTCCATTACGCTTTATACGACAATATTCCATTGATGAGCAAATGGATCACGGTTGACAATAATTCTTCAAGAATCATAACGCTTGATAAATTTAAAAGTGAAATCCTGGCTGTTACCGATCCTGAAAGTAGTATTGATCAATTAGGCAGTTGGCGTAAGCCAAAATTATACGTAGAGTCAGACTATGCATTTGGAGATGGGATGACCCCTGCCAGCTGTCTTAGAAATAGTGTCTTTTGGAAGCCGGACCCACTTTATCTCACTCAAGTAAATTATCAGCGCCAGGCGCCCTACCTATTGGAGTGTTACCCTAAATTTGGGCCCGCTCAGGATATAGAATCTGGTCAGTCATTCGAAAGCTTCCGAACATGGGAATTGGCACATCTAAGCTACGATCGGGAAAGACAGGGGCTTGAGAGGCGTAAAATGTACCGGACCATTGCTCCCTGGGTAACAGAAAACCCAATACTAATGCATGTGCGCAAGGCCGATAATAAATCCGTAAAAACAGCCATTGAGCAATGTGCTGAAGTTGGCTTTGAGATGGTGATTATGACCTTTGGCAGTGGCTTTAATCTCGAAGATCAGGGAGATGAGAACTTAATCCGGATGAAGGAATTAGCAGATTATGCGCATTCTAAAGGAATTGCCCTTGGGGGGTATTCACTACTGGCAAGCAGATCAATTGATGAAAAAAATGATGTGATTATGCCGGAAGGGCAGCGACCGACCTTCGGAAATTCACCATGCCTAGAAAGCGAATGGGGGCAAGATTATTTTTCTAAGTTGTATAACTTTTATGAAAAAACCGGACAAGATATTTTGGAGCATGACGGCTCCTATCCCGGCGATGAATGCTATTCTGAAAATCATCCCGGACACAAAGGGCTGGCCGACTCGCAATGGAATCAGCGACAACGCATTGTTGATTATTACAAATGGTGCCGCGCCCAGGGCATCTACCTGAACATCCCCGATTGGTACTTTCTGAATGGCAGCAACAAAACCGGCATGGGTTATCGGGAAACCAATTGGTCACTACCCAGAAGGCAACAGGAAATCATAGAACGTCAAAATGTATACGATGGCACCTGGGGAAAAACACCATCAATGGGATGGATGTTTGTACCCCTGGTTCAATACCACGGAGGCGGTGAGGCGGCAACCATTGAACCGCTAAAAGACCATCTCCCCCATTATGAGCAACGCCTGGCAAATCTGTTTGGCGCGGGAGTTCAGGCCTGCTACCGCGGCCCAAGGTTATACGATGCCCCCGAAACAAAAACAGTTGTTGAGAAGTGGGTTAATTTTTATAAAAAACACCGTATGATTTTGGATTCGGATGTCATCCACATTCGCCGCCCGGATGGGCAGGATTATGATGGATTGTTGCATGTGAATCCCAACCATGACGAAAAAGGGCTATTAATGCTTTATAATCCATTGGAAGAGCCTATAAAAAAGACCATCGATGTGAACTTATACTATACCGGATTGGTTGACAAAGCCACAATTAGCAACAACGATGGCGACGGAAAGGAATTCGCGATTGACCGGGATTATAATGTGCAGTTAGAAATTAAAATCCCGGCAAGAGGCTGGACCTGGTATGTTATTAAATAGTCATATGGAATTATTTAATACACTTTCACCAAATCAAGGCGAGGCACAAGCGGGAGGCTTGCGCCAGGGAAGTCGCTCGATAGCGCAAGCCTGTCTGCCGACAAGGCAGGCGTCACGCTTGTGTTCAGTACAAAGACAGCAGTTTGGTAATAAAATCATACTTTCAATCTTCATATTTATTTTCCTTGGCATAAATTATAGCCACGGCCAGATCAATAGCAACTCGTATCACATTGTTCGAGATGGGTTACAAAACAGCTTCATAAAATTCAGTAAACAAAAGAAAGGCCGGGTAGCTTTTCTTGGCGGGTCGATCACCTACAATCCCGGATGGAGAGACAGTATTTCAAGCTATATTGAAAAAAGATTTCCTGAGACTGAATTTGAGTTTATTGCGGCAGGTATTCCTTCGATGGGCTCCACACCAGGCGCTTTCAGGTTGAAGCCGGACATTCTTTCTAAAGGAAAAATCGATCTTCTTTTTGTAGAGGCTGCTGTAAATGATCCGACAAATGGGCGTTTATCAACTGAACAAATCAGGGGGATGGAAGGCATCATTCGGCATGCACGCTCGTCCAATGCTAAAATGGACATCATCACTTTGCACTTTGTTGATCCTGATAAAATGGAGGATTACAATATTGGGCAAACTCCGGAGGTAATCAAAAATCATGAATTGGTTGCCAAACATTACCAGGTTTCAAGTATCAATCTGGCTAAGGAAGTGACGGATCGAATTCATGCTGTAGAATTTACCTGGGAAGATGACTTTAAGGATCTCCACCCCTCTCCTTTCGGACAAATAATCTATTATAATTCCATAAAATCAATGTTGGAATTTGTATGGGTAAATGAAGGTGTGAAAATCAAAAAGCATCCTATGCCAAAAAAAATTGATGTGTTTAGTTATGACAGAGGAACGCTTATTCGCATAGAAAAGGCTCAAATCATCCAGGGTTGGAGTACTGTGGAATCGTGGAAACCTTCTGAAAAAGTTGGCACGAGAGCAGGATATGTCAATGTACCGATGCTGATATCTGAAAAACCAGGATCAGAATTGACATTAAAATTCAAAGGAAAAGCCATCGGCATCGCCGTTGCTGCCGGCCCGGATGCAGGGATTATTGAATATAGTATTGATGGTGGGAATATCAAAAAACTGGATTTATTCACTCCATGGAGCAGTCAATTGCACCTACCCTGGTATTATGTGCTGGATGCCGAATTAAGCTCTTCAAAACATACCATTACGATTAAAACAAGACATGAAAAGAACGAAAATAGCAAAGGAAATGCATGTAGAATCAAACACTTTTTCATTAATGAAAATTAATAGAATACATAGCGTATTTATACTTACCATTATAATTGCAGTAACCTCGTGCAGTCAAAAATCAGGTATAAAAAACCAAAAACCGAACATCATCCTCTTCATGGTAGATGATATGGGCTGGCAGGATACTTCTGTTCCCTTTTACACTGAACGAACTCCATTCAATGACCTTTACCATACACCAAATATGGAAAGGTTGGCAGCTCAGGGCATGAAATTCACCCAGGCCTATTCCCACAGTGTGTGCTCTCCTACCCGCGTTAGTTTAATGTCAGGAATGAATCCTGCCCGGCACCGTGTAACAAACTGGACATTGAGAAGGAATGCCACAAACGATTCTAAGCATAAAACTATGGAAATGCCCAAATGGAATGTAAACGGCATGCAACCCACAGATTCCATCGAAAACGCAGTTTATGTAACCACGCTTCCCCAAATCCTTAAAGACAATGGCTATTTCACAATTCATACCGGCAAAGCTCATTTCGGAGCCATCGGAACACCAGGTGAAAACCCTATTAATCTCGGTTTTGATATTAATATCGCAGGACATGCTGCCGGAGGACCTGGGAGCTATCATGGCAAGAAAAATTTCAGTGCTGTCTGGCGAAATGGATCGCCGGTTTGGGATGTGCCGGGCTTAGAAAAATACCACGGAAAGGATATCAATCTGACAGAAGCATTAACCCGGGAAACAATCATCGCTTTGGATTCGGTAGAAAAACTGGATAAACCATTTTTTCTGTATATGTCTCATTATGCTGTGCATGCACCAATTGAGGAAGACAGTCGTTTTATTCAAAAATACATAGACAAAGGCATGGATAAAACAGAAGCCAAATATGCTTCTATGCTGGAATCCATGGACCTTAGTCTGGGTGACCTGATGGATTATGTTGTGGATCATGGCCTTTCGGACAATACAATAATCCTCTTTACTTCTGACAATGGGGGTTTAAGCGCCGTAGCTCGTGGAGGCACACCACATACGCATAATAAGCCGCTATCGAGTGGAAAAGGATCGGCACACGAAGGTGGTATTCGCGAACCCATGATTGTAAGCTGGCCTGGAATAACAAAGAAAAACACTGTCACGGACAGTTACCTCATCATCGAAGATTTCTATCCTACCATACTAGAAATGGCCAATATCCATGAATACGAGACTATTCAGCAAGTTGATGGACAAAGTTTTACCTCCATTTTGAAAAGTGAGACCTCATCAATTAATGTACGGCCTTTGTTCTGGCATTTTCCCAACAACTGGGGTCCGACCGGACCGGGAATCGGTGCTACGAGTACAATACGCTTAGGTGATTGGAAATTGATCTATTACCATGCAGATCAAAGCTTTGAATTGTTTAACATTCCGAACGATATTGGCGAAGCCAACAATCTGGAGAATATTGAGATTGAAATCAAAAATCGACTAGCAAAAGAACTCGGTGATTATTTGAGATCAGTTGCTGCCCAAATGCCAACGAACAAGGAATCAGGAAAACAGATTCCTTGGCCTGATGAAGTTTTGTAGTAAATTAGTACTCTGAATTTTTTGTAAGTAAACCGTATTTTGAAAAAGCGCTACCTCGCCGGCAGGCCGGGTATTATTCGGAGTTTCAAAATGGAAAACGAATCTGCAAGAAAGCAAACTAGGGTTTCACAGAGAAAAATATGTCATAAAATGAGAAGAAAATACTTATTGTTATATTGCCTTTTGATCAGTTGTTTTTATTCTCAGCGACTTCAGGCAAAATCCGGTGACAGCCTCTCAACGATAAATATAAATTCCAATCGTGAACTATTTATCGATCATTTCCTGATTGACCAGATGAACGCAACACAACTGGTGATGCACACACCAATTGATGAAGGCCCAGTACTTTATTTCGACAAACCCTGGGAAGGCCCGTTTTGTGGGTACTGTACAGTAATAAGAGATGGAGATACATTTCGCCTTTATTACCGTGGATTGCCGAAAGCCGGCAAAGATGGCAGTACAAATGAAACGACCTGCTATGCCGAATCGAAAGATGGCGTGTCCTGGACAAAACCCAACCTTGACATCTATGAAATAATGAGTACACGGGATAACAATGTGATCCTTGCAAACGAAGCACCATTCAGCCATAATTTCAGTCCGTTTTTAGATGTCAATCCAAATGCACTAAAAGAAGAAAAATACAAAGCATTGGCAGGTACACATAAAACCGGTCTGTTTGGGTTTGCCTCGGCAGATGGCATTCATTGGAAAAAAATATCAGATATTCCGGTATTCACCAAAGGCATATTTGATTCGCAAAATGTAGCGTTCTGGTCAGAAAGTGAAAAAAGCTA
>JAUUZS010000123.1 GCA_030589835.1 Cyclobacteriaceae bacterium | reverse complement strand
TAAACATTTAGGCTATGAAATAGATATCGTAAATAATGGTCTAGAGGCTGTTGGGAAGGTTGATAAAACCAATTACGACCTGATTTTTATGGATTTACTTATGCCTGAAAAGGATGGTTTTGCCGCAACAAGAGAGATACGAAAAAAAGGTAAAAATGTAACGATTATTGCTATGACAGGAAGTGAAGAAGAGGAAAGTCGTAAAGAAGCATTTTCTTCAGGAATGAATGACTATTTAATTAAGCCCGTTAGAGTTGAGGCAATTAAAAGACTTTTAATTAAATGGGTTTCTGAGAAAATTTAAAAACACAAATAAAATGAAATCACATATTCTCGATTATAAAATAATTGGTGACGATATACAGCTTGTTGAAGTAGAATTGGACCCTTTTGAGATCGTAATTGCTGAAGCAGGTTCAATGGTATATATGGAATCGGGAATAGCGTTTGATGTTAAAATGGGTGACGGTTCATCCCCAAATCAAGGTTTTGCAAACAAGCTTTTTTCTGCTGGCGCAAGAATTTTAACGGGAGAATCTTTGTTCTTAACACATTTTACGAATAAGGGAAAAGGAAAGCAGAAAGTAGCTTTTGCTGCTCCTTATCCCGGAACAATAATTCCAATAAATTTATCGGAAATAGGAGGGAAGTTAATTGTTCAAAAAGACGGTTTTCTTTGTGCCGCGTTTGGGACAAAATTATCAATAATGTTAAATAGAAAAATTGGAGCCGGATTAGTTGGGGGTGAAGGATTTATTTTGCAATCTGTTGAGGGTGATGGCCTGGTTTTTTTACATGCTGGAGGAACCGTTATTGAAAAAACCTTAATAAATGATGTTTTACGAATAGATACAGGTTGCATTGTTGCTTATGAACCGGGGCTTGATTTTAGTATTGAAAGTAGCGGAAGTCTGAAGTCTATGATATTTGGTGGAGAAGGCCTGTTTTTAGCAACAATTAGAGGAACAGGACGAGTTTGGCTTCAATCAATGCCAATTCGTAAGTTAATACAAGCAATCTCTCCTTATGGAAAGAATATACGAAAAGAAGGAAGTTCTTTATTAGGAGGATTTTTAGAGCGATAAAATAATTTTTAAAAAACTTCCAACTGATTTTATTGTTATTGAAGAATGAAGTTAAACAGAAAATTAATATTTATGATAATGAGAACCTATAAAATTGCTATTCTTTCCTGCATCTTAATTTTATTATTTATTAATCAGAGCTTTAGTCAGGATCGAATTTATACAGAGAATTCGAATGAAATGATATTTTCATTTGCCGATGTTGTTTATAATGGGCAAAATATTGCTACCCACACCAGATTTAGTTTATTTTTTCATGCCGGTAATAATATTCATTTTGATTTTAATGATTATGTTGGTATTTATTCAGGTTATGGATTGAGAAACATTGGTTTTATTACAGAGGAAAACAATGTGAAAATGAAACGCAGAACCTATTCTATAGGGATCCCTTTAGCATTAAAATTAGGCCTATTTCAAAAAAAGCTTTTTGTCTATGGTGGAGGCAGTTATGAAATGTTTTTTCATTATAAACAAAAGCAATTTATTGATGGCAATAAAGAAAAATATAGTGAATGGTTTAGTGATAGAACAGATCGTTTTGCCCCTTCGTTTTTTGCCGGTATTCAATTGCCGGGGGGAATAAACCTGAAATTCAAGTATTATCCAAATGATTTTCTGAACAGATCATTTGAAGGAACAGATTTTGGAGAAGCGGTAGATTACGGAGATTATAGTAAAACAAATCTTTTTTATGTTGGCTTGTCCTTTAATTTTAATCCGAAAAATATGGGGATTAATTTGAATTCTGACAAAGAAAATGAAAAGATGGCGTTTTTTTCTGAATAAGAAATTTGATTACTTTTGCAATTCGGGCAATTAACTCAGTGGTTTAGAGTGCTACCTTGACAGGGTAGAGGTCGCAGGTTCGAATCCCGCATTGCCCACTCAAATTGGTTACCCTTCCGCAGGAAGGGTTTTGTTTTTAACCCCCAGACCGTCAAAACCTTCGTTTTGTAAGATCTGGGGGTTAAAAACAAAAACTGCGCCCCGCAGTCACCAATTTGAGTGTAGTCTCCCCCCGAGGATCAGCGGAGCTAATCCCCCCGTCCAAACCTTCGTTTTGACGGTTTGGGGGTTAAAAATAAATAACTGTGTCCAGCAGTCACCAATTTGAGTGTAGTCTCCCCCCCGAGGATCAGCGCAGCTAATCCCCCCGTCAAACCTTTTCGTTCAAATAGGCTTGCTATATTTAAGCTAACTTTTTTTGGAAAATAAAATTGATTAAAATGAAGAATATTTATAGGTAGATTAAATTGCCCATTCAGGGCGCTGGATATGGGTGTGGTTTTTATACCCAAGGCGTTGCCTTGGGCTGAAATTATTTGGGCTTTCAGCCCGGAAATAAATTTAAACAATGTAAATAAGAAAAAAGAAATACTTGTTCGTCCTGAAGGGACAGTTTAATTTAGCCCAAGGCAACGCCTTGGGTAAAATAAACCATGTAATACAACGCCCTGAAGGGGCAATTTAAGATCCCGGTCACTTAAGACCAATGAAGACAAAAAGTCTATTTTCAATTTTAATTAATGGAAATAATTATCCTCTGCAGCTTTTAAATGTATTATAAAAAACACGTTAACTACCCCTGAAAGAAATCTTTAATAGCTCCAAAATAATAATTATCCCAGCCGTCTGCCATATTATCAAAATCATCAGTGGGAATATTTGTATGTGTAAATTATAGATTTGTAATTCATAATTTACCATGCCCAAAATCCCGGTTTCGGGCCCATCTCAAATTCAAGTTTGCCTCCTTTTGTTATCTCTTCAAATGGAATAATTGGTTTTTTAACTTCCTTCCCATTTAATTTAATGCTTTGAATATATATATTTTCCCGACTATTATTTTTTGCCTCTATTACAAAGGTTTTTCCTGTATAATAATCATTGTCTAATTGAATGGTAATCTTATTAAATAAAGGGCTGGTCAGATCAACCATGGGTGTAGCTTCTACTCCTCCTGTCATTTCAAACATGCCCATGGCACTTATTACGTACCATGCTCCCATTTGTCCCTCATCCTCATCACCTTCCCATCCATGATAGGGTGTTGATCCGTAAAATTTATCGAGAACGGCCCGCGTATATTTCTGGGTTAAATATGGTTTCCCTGAGTAGTTAAACAAATATGCGGGTTGCATATTGGCTTCGTTCCCATGATTAATGTAATATTCGATGATCTTTTCCCGTGATCGGTCGAATGCATGAGCAGCAAAATTGGTTTTTTCAGATTTTCTAAATCCCTTCTCCAAACGTTGGTTAAAGACTTTATGGCCTCCAATGGCCTCTATCAGACCGGGCACATTATGTGGAACATACCAGGTGTATTGCCATGAATTACCTTCAGTAAACGAATAACCCGATAATGGATCAAAGTTAGTAAGCCAGTTTCCAGCTGTATCTCTGGGTACAATATATTTCTTCTCAGGGTGAAAGATATTTCTCCAATACTCTGACTTTTTCATAAAGTCTAAGTAATCATCAGATTTACCAAGTGCTTTGGCCATCTGAGCCACACAGTAAAAATCAAAAGCATAGTTTAATGCCCGGTCTGTTCTCGATTTTCTTGCCAGATTGTAGGGCACGTAACCTTTTTCAACAAAAACATTGAGGTAATCATTTCCCGCCAGGCCTGTCCCCGGTAAATATTCTCCTTGCGTTGTTACAACTTTTTTAACAGCCTTATACAATTCTTCCTTATCACCTTTCCATATCCCTTTTTGCCAGGCAGAAATCATCAATACAATTTCGTGTGTAACTTCCATAACACCTGTATGTTCCAATCCGGTTGGACCATTATTTGTCCAGCCTGTTTTATCAAAAAGTTCCAACTGCGTATCTACCCAATTATTCATTATATTGGGTGAAATTAATGCCCATAGTGGGTTCAGGTTCCAAAAGGTATTCCAAAACGCATCACCGCCATACATTACGGCCCCTTCCGGTAATTGCTGCACACGCTCAAAGGGATCGATGTATTTCCCGTCCACATCGGTCCAGGTTTGTTTCTGACAATAACAGCGGTACAGATTAGTGTAGAACTTTGTTTTATCCTCATCCGAACCACCTTCAACCTTAACCCTACCAAGCAGTTCATTCCATTCGCTTCGGGCATCTGCAACAGCCTTGTTAAAATCCCAATTGTACGATGCCAGCTCTTGTTCCAGGTTATTCCTTGCACCCTCTGCACTAACAAGAGACAATCCTACCTTTGCCATTACAGACTCATCCTTTTTAATATTAAATGTGACATAAGAAGCCAGATCACCCTGTCCTGCCACTCGTTGTACATCTTCCATTTCTTCTTCAGTTTGAGACCATCCGTTCATGGAATTAAATGCTTTATTGAAACGAATCTCAAAATAGAGTGTCCAGTCGTTGTATGAGCTATTAAGTGTTGAGTATCCTGTAATCGTTTGATTATCCTTTATAGCAATTTCTCCATGTATCAATTTTGCCTTATACTCAGCAGGGAACAGCAAATCAATTAAAATCCGGGCATTTTTATAATCATTGTTAAATGTGTATTTATGAAATCCACAATGTGTAGTGGCTGTAAGTTCAGCCTTCACATCACTATCGTATAATTCTACAGCATAATACCCTGGAAAGGCCTTTTCTGTCTCTTTTAGTACTCTTGAATGGTAGCTTGCACCGGCTCCCCGATATGCTGCATCAACTGGCCGGTCTTTAAAAGTAGGATCCTGCACCTGCGGCATCATCAAAAGACCACACATGGTCCAGGCATGTATATGTGAAAATCCTGAAACATTGTTTATAGAATATTCATATCCTCCCATCCATCCTTCATTTTGGTTGTCCGGTCCCAATTGTACCATTCCAAAAGGCCGTCCGGCATAAGGCCCCAACATCCATCTGGAATTGGAAGTACCTATAAAACAATCTACATAATCAATTGCTTCCTTTTCTTTTTGGGTACAGCCCAGGATGCTGATAATTATTATTAGAAGGAGTATTTTTACTTTCATCAAAGCTATTTGAGTAGTGTTTAAAATACTTTTTTGAATTATAGAGTTTAAAAATCTTTAGGATCAATAGTTGTAACACCAATAAATTGAGCAAAATTATCTTGTGTGGTATAGTAATAGGTTACTACGATTTTACCTTCTGAATTGATAACAGCTCTCGGATAACCCAAGTCCCATGTAGCTCCATCGGTTCGCAGAGAATATTCTTTTCCCCAGGTTTTCCCATTGTCTTCGCTTACTTTCATCCTGATGCCATATGGAAATTCGCGATATCCGTATATGGTACATAGCCTGCCATCATCTAACTTTACAAGTGCCGGAGGGTTTCCATTACGTTCACCAAGGTCGGTTTGTGCAACTTTACCTAAGTTTTTCCAAGTCTTCCCACCGTCAACCGACTCAGCAGCTTCTACCCAGTTTGTTATAAACGAAGGTCTTTCTTCATCGAATTTTTCAAATTTTCTTCTCAAAACAGTAATAAAATGATCCTTTTCAAGCATTTTTGTAGCAGTCATTACCGAACGTTTGTCGGTATCAGCAGTTATCCAGCCTAAAAATTCAAATGACAGGCCACCATCTTTGGTGACAGCGCAAAAGGCCCGGTCTTGATAATCGGCATCAACTACGCCAGTCTCGAGCGATAAAAAGAATAAACATTCATTTTTGCTGATTGGAATATAGTCTGTGCGCGATGTGCGCTTTTTGCCCTCTACCTCTGGTGATTTGATGTTCATCTTGTGAATGCCAGCCCAAGTATTGCCTTTGTCATAAGAAACATAAAAACGATCATTTCTAACTCTCAAAACCAATTCAGGGTGGCTGAAATTTATAGGAGTTGTAAGTGTTTTAACTTTTTCAGGAGAATCGGCAGAAGAGTTGACGTAATTTAATGGTCTTTCCACCTGCCATGATTTTCCGCCATCTAAACTACGGGCGAGTACTGATTCTTGGGGCAGGTCGGATCTATAAGAATGTCCCCCTGATACATTCTCATCGAATGTGCCGATTTCAAAACCAACTAAGATTTCATCTCCCCAATTCCATATGCCGTGATTGGCTGGCCACCCGGCAAATTTTCCATTTTCACTATATACAAAGCCATTTCCCACATTCACTTGGTTGATGGTTGACCAATCAAATTTTTCTGGGTCGGGTTGTTCAACATAGTTCCACCACTCGGCTTGTTCTTTAGAATAATAAAGCAATTCAGTGGGAATTTTTGCTTTTGGTTGATCTTCCCAACTCCACAACACATTAAATTGTGTTACCCCTCCGTAAGCCTGAAGGTATTTTAAATTAATGTGATAGGCTTGGCCTTTCTTCATTTTCATCATAAACGAAGTTGTTTCCTTTCCATCGCCTCCAATATGCAAAACCTGTGTATTTTCTATACTCACCCTGAGCTCCCGGTCGCACGTTGCATAGAAGGTTACTTCGCCGTTGTATGGAGCAATCACATAGCCTTCCCAGTTGGCAGACCAACCCGAACCTCGACCTGTCAACACATCCCAGATTGGATTAATGTCGGGCAAAGCCATAGATTGACCTATACGGGTTAAATCCCTGCCATGATACCATCCTCCAACCAGGCCTGTTCCAAAATTGTCAGGATTGTTTTTTGATTTACAAGAACTTATCAGCAAGCCCAAACTCAATAAGGTAAAAAATAATGATCGATTCATTTTATCATTAATTATAATTTATCACTTATACAAATTGATTATGCTGAATATTCCGGTTGTTTAAAAAAAGTATCCCACCAAGAATCAGCGCAGCTAATCCCGTCAAAACTTTTCGTTTTGTAAGGTCTGGGGCTGAAATTAATAGGACTTTCAGCCCTGAAAAAAATCTTTAAGAGCGCCAAAATAATAATTATCCCAACCATCGACTATATCATCAAAATCATCAGCGGGAATATTTGTATGTGTTAATTCAATATTTGTGAAAAGCCTATCTTGTTTAAGCTTAATTGTAACGATGGATTTTTCTTCCTGGTCACCAAAATACCATTCCTGGACAATTTTTTCGTTTGTCACAAACTCTAAATTCTTCCCTGAAATGTCTCCATCCCAAAGAGAAAATTCGCTGTTGACTTCTTCTTTCATCTGAGCGGGAGCTCCTGTCCATAATGCGATAGCAAATGGCTTAACAAGAGCATTATAAACGTCTTCCGCACTTGATTTAATTTTATAATATTTGTGGTATGTTTTCATGAGAAGATTGCTTTTTTAGTAAAAATAATGAAAATTTAATTTAGCAGATCTATATGTTTACTTGTTTTTTTATTTTGAAGACAGAGAAATTTCCTTTTGCTTAGTCTTCGATTTGTTTATTTCATCATTTCCATTGTTTGCCCAAAATGAAAGAAGTAGCAACCCAAATCCCATTCCAAGAACCAAATAAACCGCGGGAGTATATGAAGAAAAAGACTTTTCCGAAAGACTAAAAAGAAAAGGACCTAGGGCGCTGCCAATTACCCCTAAACTCAACACAAACCCACTTATTTTGCCTAGATTTTTTAAGCCATAAAATCTTGGCCATGTAACGGCGATCAGGATATTGTATGTGCCAATTATCATTCCGTTTCCAATGATTAGAGGCCAAAGGCCAAAGTTTGTACTAATTAATAAAATACCAATCAGAGAAACAAGCAAACCAAGAAAGCTGAAGATGAGAATATATTTAAGTCGGATATAATCGCTTATCCAACTTCCTGATATATGAACTATAGCTGCAATTATTGATCCCGGTAAAAATATTGAAAAGGCAGTTTCGCTGTCTAATCCGGCAATATTGAAAATCGACTCTATGTGAAATGTAAAGGATGTAAAATATAGGGCAATAAGGCTTATGTTTAAAGTGAAGATCCAGAAAGAATAAGTTTTTATGGCGTCTTTTAGGTCGAAATCAATTTCGGAAGTTGATTTTACTCCGGATAATTTTTCGGGAATTATCTTTCCATCAGGAATTTGCCCAGAATCCTCGGGGTTATCGCGAAAGAAAATAAATACAAACAAAGTAAAACCTACAGCAAGAACCAGAGCAATCAGCAACCAGGTATTTACCCAGCCTTTGTTTTCAATTATAGACCGTAATAATCTTGGTGAATAAGAAAAGCCGAAAGCTGTAAAAACACCGAGAATTCCATTTGCAAACCCCCGTTTTTTGTCAAACCACTTCATTACCATGTTTCGGGAGACCATTGTTAAAACACCTTGTCCGAAAAATCGAATCCCGAAAAACCCAATTACTATCAAGCCTAATTTGAAATTCTTCTCACTAATAATATCAAATATTCCAGCCAGAATTTTTGCAATACTATTTACTTGGGTCAGGTATACAAGAACTCCGCCTAACATTAATCCTGCACCAATTGCAATAATCCTTGCACCGGCTCTATCATATAAAATTCCGGCATAGGTTATAAGAAAGCCGCTCATTATTGTTCCAATAAAATAAGCAAAGCTTAATTGTACACGGCTAAGATCCAGGTCGCGAATAAGATGATCGGTAAATACAGATACTCCCATTGTCTGCCCCGGAATACTCATAAGAATTCCTATTATTCCAACAAACAATATAACCCAGCCGTAAAAGATTGGCAAACGAGTAGGAGAAAAGGGAATTTTTGAGGGAATCTTAATCATGTTGCTACAAAGGAACTCAAGATAATTGATAATTGAAATCGAAAGCAACTATTTTATCAGGTTTTTCATCATATAAATATCCTATTAGTTGACCGATGTTCTTATTTACAATAATTTAGCTAATTATATGATAGGGTATTGTTTCAATCTCTTTTTGAAATTAAAAACTATTGTCATGAAGAAAGTTTTTGCAATTTGGATTTTCTCAATAATAAGCCTGTTCTCCTATTCACAAAGCAATTTTAATTCGGAGGAATATTTGCTGTACAGACAGTCTGTAAAAGATATGACCACTATTGATCTTCTGGAAAAATATTCTTCGCAGACAGTTTACTATTCTAGCCGAAGAACACCTACGTCCATAGATAATTTTATCTACCTCGATTCAATTGAAATGCGCTATGGACTTACAGTAAACGAGAAGGAAATGATAAGCGACAATCATTTTGTTGTAAGTGAGCGACTCTCCGAAAGATCTTTTGCACAATCTTTACTAAATATTTATTTTGCGGATTTACCTCTTTTCATAAGCACAGATTTAATTTTACATGCTCTCCATTGTAGTTATGATAAGATGCTGCAAGAGCTCGAATACACTTTACTAGAAGAAAAT
>JAUUZS010000022.1 GCA_030589835.1 Cyclobacteriaceae bacterium | reverse complement strand
TTGATCTATGATGGTAAACAGCAAATAAGGTTTTTGCTCATTGTCCTCCCGTCTCAATTCCTCTTTAGTTGGATAAGGAGCTTGTTGACCTTTATCTTCAAGTTCTTTTTCCTTGTCCTTGCGTTGCTTTTTCAGGGTCTTAATTTCATCTTTAAGATAATAGGTGAATACTGCCCCAACAGGAGGATTTTCAGCAGAATAATACGACTCTCCCATAAAGGATTTGCCCCTCAGACCAAGTGGTGTTGCCTCAATAAACATCCACGAATCCTTGATCGGATAAATCTCCGCTTCCTTTGCCAAAGTAGTTTCTGATATATTCCTTAACGGAGCATAATCATCAAGAATGTAAAAGCTACGTCCAAATGAAGCCAGAACCAGATCATTTTCACGCTTTTGAATTTCGATATCCCGAATGGCAATAGTTGGCAAACCGCCTTTCAGCTGTGTCCAGTTTTTACCACCATCATGCGTAAAAAACACTCCAAATTCCGTTCCTGCAAATAGAAGTTTAGGATCTATATGATCCTCGGCTATTGCATACACCGATCCTCTTTCAGGAAGGTTGGAAGCTATGGCATTCCATGTTTTGCCCGCATCATTACTTTTGAGCAAGTAAGGTTTGAAATCTCCACGTTTATGATTGTTAAATGCTGCATATACAAGGCCCTCTTCATGCTGGGAAGCGAGTAGCATATTAACGTAAGTCATATCGGGCACACCAGGAAAATTGGATTGCTTTCGCCAGTTTTGGCCTCCATTTTCGGTTACTTGCACCAGTCCATCGTCCGTGCCGATATAGATCAACCCTTCCTTTTTAGACGATTCGGACAAAGCGACAATATTTCCAAAGGTGGTCGTTGACATATTTTTTGCCACTGCATCAACCCCCCATACTTTCCCCATCACCGGCATTTTATCCCGATCGAGTTGTCGGGTCAAATCCGGGCTGATCACTTCCCAGGAATTCCCCCGGTCATCACTTTTGAAAAGCCGGTTTGCTGCAAAATACAACCTGGTATGCGAATGCGGACTAATCAACAATGGAGCATCCCAGTTCCAAACATAAGGCTCATCGTCTTTGCGCTCAACGGGTTTGATCTCAATAGCCTCACCACTTTTTTTATCATATCTGAACAAATTTCCATACTGATACTGAGAATATACAATATTTGGGTCTGTAGGGTCAACCTGGGTTTCGAAGCCATCACCCCCCAAGGTCACATACCAATCGGAATTTACAATGCCATTAGCGTTCTTTGTCCTGGAAGGACCGCCCATAGAATAGTTGTCCTGCGTGCCGCCGTACACATTGTAAAAGGGCTCCGCATTGTCTGTAGAAACTTTATAATATTGCACGATGGGTAAGTTGCTTTTGAAATTCCAGTTATCACCACGGTCATAACTCTCATAAATTCCGCCATCACATCCGGCCAGGTAATAATCCGTATTATTGGGATCTACCCAAAAAGCATGGTTGTCGACATGCTTCCATTTTTCATTGAGCTTTTGGAAGGATTTCCCTCCATTATCCGAAATATGAAACCAGGTATCCATCGAGTAAATGCGGTTTACATTTAATGGATCACAGAAGATCTCGATATAATAATTACCACTGGTGGTATAATCAGACATTTTTTTCCAGGTCTCACCACGGTTAGTCGATCTGAAAAATCCGCCCTTACTGTCTCCCGCCTCCACAATAGCAAAGACATAATCGGGATCGACCGGTGAAATGGCCAATCCTATTCTGCCCAAATCAGTCTCGGCAGGAAGTCCTTTGCTTTGGATCGTCCAGTTTTTGCCCCCATCGACAGACTTGTAAATGGCAGATTCCGGGCCTCCACTGATGTAGGTAAATACATGTCGCCTGCGTTGATGAGCAGCAGCATAAAGTACATTCGGATCTCGAGGATCCATGATCAAATCTGCAATTCCGGTATGCTCACTGACCTGCAACACCGGATTCCAGGTCTTGCCGCCATTTACCGTTTTATACACTCCGCGATCTCCGCCGGCGGACCAAAGCGGTCCGTAAGCGGCAACATATACTACATTGGAATTGGTAGGATCGACAAGGATTTTGCTGATATGCTCTGAGTTTTTCAACCCCATATGCTCCCAATTTTGGCCTCCATCCAATGATTTGTACACCCCATCGCCGTAAGCCACACTTCGCTGATTGTTATTTTCCCCTGTTCCAACCCATACTACATTATGGTTATTCGGGTCGAGGGTCACACAACCAATAGAATAAGAACCCTGGCTGTCAAAAATGGCCTGCCACGTAGTGCCGGAATTGGTGGTTTTCCACACTCCGCCAGATGCCACTGCCACATAATATTCGCTTGGTTTGTCCTCTCTTACCGCGAAATCGGCAATCCTTCCGGATGTGAATGCCGGGCCAATATTCCTGAACTTAAGTCCATTTAATGTTTCAGCGTTTAGCAACGCCGTTTCCTCTTTGGCGGCTTCTTTGTTTTTATTTCTTTTTTGTGCGAAGGCAACTCCTCCAATCAACAAAATCAGGATGGTAATTTTCAAAAAACGTGTCATACTTAAGGTATTTAAAATCAGTAATTAGTAGAGATCAGTAAATATATAGCTGGAGGGTCAGTATGACAAAAGTAGCTTTGAGTTTATTTAAAATAAGGTGCTTATAAGGCCTATTGGAGTTTGTTTGTGAGGGCGCAAACAAAAGGGCTGTACAATTACACAAGATCTCAATCAAAGCTTACATTGTAATGACCAACGAAATTATTCTCCATTAAATACTTTCACCCTGATTACTATTGCATCTTTTAATAAAAACAATAATTGAAGTATTACTATGAATACAATTAAAAGATTAATGCCAATTCTTTTGGGCGTTTTTATGATTTGGAGCTGCTCCAAAAAAGACGACCCCCAAGTAACGGGTTTAATTTCAGGTACTGTTTTAGATGCTACAAATGATGCGTCCCTCAGTGAGGCACTTATCATCGTTTTTAATGCCGATACGAATGAACCTGTAGGAGAAATTTTAAAATCAGGTGATGATGGTACGTTTTATATCGAGCTGGATCCTGGCAATTACTACATCCGCATTTCCCGACAAGGGTATATTGATTCACCGCCAAAAGGAATCAGCGCGGTACCTTTCACCGTAATAGTTGGTGTAACTGAGGAGCAAACAATTGAACTATACCCGAGCAACCTCACTAATTTGGGAGTAATTTCAGGAAAGGTAAGCGAAGGCGAAAATCCTGTACCAGGGGTGCTGATTGTAGCTGTTCAAACTTCAGGCCTTGAAGGATATTCTTCCATCACGGATCAAAATGGCGAATACATCATTTATAATATTCCGGCAAACACCTACAAAATTAAAGGTTGGATTACCGATTATAATTCTGATGAGATTGATGCAACAATTACCAGCGGATCAGAAACCGGAAATGTTGATGTTGTATTGACATCAGGAGCTTCCAATACATTTACAGGACTAATCAGAAATCTGGCCTCAGAGAACAAAGATGTCGATATTTCCCTGATCCATTCGATTACTCACGAAACCATTCCCGGCTTAACAACTCAAAGTGAAAATCTAAACTATACCATATCAGGAATACCCGACGGGATTTATTTGGCAAGAGCTACTTTTGAAAACGATGAGCGTGTAATGGATCCGGACAGAATTGCAAAATTTGGTGAGCCAATCGTTGACATTTCGGGAGGAAGTACAATTGATCTTCAATTTGATGTTACCGGAGCCGTAACCATCAATAGCCCAACTAACGAATCTGATACCAATATCCCTTTTGAAATCACCGAAACTAATCCCACATTTGAATGGACTCCCTATTCAAGTACATCCGATTATATCATTGAAGTGATGGAAAGCAATGGTAATGTGATTTGGGGAGGATTTGACAATAGTGGAAACCTGCCTCATAAAAATATTATCATCCCATCGGGTCAGACTTCAATAGAATTTAACGCGGATGGAAATGCATCCATTACAGCATTGGAGGCTGGCAAAGTATATCGATGGAGGATATTTGCCAGCAAAGATGATAAGAACTCAGACACCGGTTGGACCTTGATTTCAGCAAGTGAAGATCAGTTGGGATTGATCAAAGTGATCGAATAATCGGGCTGACTCAACTAACGATCTAGATTTAAAAAGGAATCAAATTATGGGATGAACGTTCCGTGGTTTAATTCCTTTTTTTATTAAAAAAAACAATGGTCGAAAACAGTATAGAATATTGATATTTAAGTAATTGAATTTTTTTGTATTTTGAGGGCTGTAAATTGTAATATAATTAAAAAAGCAAATACTTGATGAAAAGAGCTAAGCTGCTATTCGATACCAGGTATTTTGAGAAAAAACAACAATCCGGGGAGCGCCTTTCAGCAGAAGAAACCTTTCAGGAAATCTACCGGTCAAACCATTGGGATAGCGATGCTTCAGTTTCAGGTATTGGTTCCGATGATTGGCAAACGCAAGAAATACGTGTTCAACTCCCAAAGTTGATTGATGAGCTGGAGATTAAACGATTTCTGGATGCCCCTTGCGGGGATTTTAATTGGTTTAGCAAAATGGAGCTGAGTCTGGAATCGTATATCGGAGGAGATATCCTGCCTGAAATCATTGACCGAAACAATACATTATATAAAGATTCCGGTCGGCAATTTCTAAAAATCAACCTGATCAAAGATGCCCTTCCTGAAGCGGATATCTTGTTTTGCCGGGATTGCCTGGTACATCTGTCAAATGAAGATATTAAACTTGTAATTCAAAATATAAAGCAGTCAAAAATCGAATATTTGCTTACCACTACTTTCCCTGAATGCGAAACGAATAATATCATTGTCACGGGAGACTGGAGAATTATAAACCTGGAGAAAGCGCCATTCAATTTCCCGAAAAACCTCAAATTGATCAATGAACGTTGCACGGAAGGAAATGGCTCCTATGCCGATAAAAGTCTTGGCTTATGGAAGGTCAGTGATTTGTAAATGATTTGATTGGCTTTTATCCACGTGCTGTCGGATATTGCTATCCGACATGAAACCAGGGAAATTGCTATCCGGCATTCGGAGAAAGAAAGTAATGGGGTAAGAATTGAAATTGTCAGGTGGAAACACCTGACAGCACAGACAAAATAAAAGGAACAATTGAATAATAGAACCATTGAACAATTGAATTATGAAGTCTGGTAAAAATTAACTCACGTATTGTCGGATATTGCTATCCGACATGAATCCGGGGCAATTGCTATCCAACATTCGGAGCAAGAAAGAAATGGGGTAAAAATTGAAATTGTTAGGTGGAAATACCTGACAGCACAGACAAAATAAAAGGAACAATTGAATTATGAAGTCTGGGGAAGATTAACTCACGTGCTGTCGGATATTGCTATCCGACAATAAACCAGGGCAGTTGCCATCCGGAATTCAGAGTAAGAAAAAAATGAGCAAGAATAGAAATTGTCAGGTGTTTCCACCTGACAGCACAGACAAATAAAAGAAACAATTGAATAATAGAATCATTGGACATTTGAATTATGAATTCCGGGAAAGATTAAGCTCCAGCTTTTCCAATCATATACCCCACTATAGTAATTTTAATCCCATAACAACAAAAATTTAAAGCTCATTCTTTAACTACTTAAAATAGTTTTGTAAATCGTATCTGATAATGAAATAGCAAGGTATCTTTATTGTGATGTTTTATGGATTGCAATGAATTTTTACACTAAAATTTGAGGGAGTTGTCGAGCATAAATATAAATTATAGTACTTACAAAGAGATATTTGAAAGGAGAAAGCTGCCGCTGGCCTTTGTGGATATGGATTTGCTCGATAAAAACATCCATCAAATCCTTGGTCGCAGTACGAACATCCCCATCAGGATTGCCTCAAAATCCATCCGATGCACCCATATTCTTGACTATATTTTCAAAAGCAATAGGCAGTTTCGGGGAGTTATGTCATTTTCCGGAACAGAGGCAGTGTTCCTCAGTAAAAAAGGATTTGATGATATACTGATCGCCTATCCGGTTACAAACAGCGAAGTCATTACAGATATTTGCGCAGAAATAAAAACCGGCAAATACATCAACCTGATGACGGACAAATTGGATCATGTGCATCTGATCAATGAAATAGGGAAAAAATTTGAGGTTAAAATTCCTATCAGTGTGGATATCGATATGTCTGTTGATTTTCCGGGTTTGCACTTCGGTGTATGGAGATCATCGATCCGCAAACCGAATAACCTGACAACACTTCTTGAAGAAATAAAACCTTTGGAATTTGTGCGCCTTGAGGGCGTCATGGGCTATGAAGCACAAATTGCAGGGGTAACGGACAAAGTGGAAAAGAAATGGTTGATGAATAATGTGATTCGCTCATTGAAGAGATTTTCCATCACTAAAATTGCTGACAAAAGAAAGAAAGCAGTGGAAATGATCCAATCCATGGGTTATGATCTTAAAATCGTGAATGGTGGCGGGACTGGTAGCCTAGAATCAACCATACAAGAAGATGTGATTACTGAAGTCACAGTAGGTTCCGGCTTTTTCAATTCACACCTTTTTGATCATTACAAGCAGTTTAGGCATGAGCCCGCTGCGGGATTCGCCTGCGCAATTAATCGTCATCCGAACAAAAATATATTTACCTGTTCGGGCGGTGGCTATGTGGCTTCCGGGACGCCTGAAAAACTGAAATTACCTTTACCTTTTCTACCGACTGGCGCTAAACTAATGAAAAATGAAGGGGCAGGTGAAGTGCAAACGCCTATCATTTATAAAGGAAATGAAAAGTTAAAGATTGGTGATCCTGTGTTTTTCAGGCACAGCAAGGCCGGTGAATTGTGTGAACGATTCAATACCTTAAATCTGATCAGAAAAAATAAAATAGAACTTGAAGTCCCGACCTATCGTGGAGAAGGACAGTGTTTTTTATAATATAATAATGCTGATTTTTTTTTCAAAGGCATAAAATCAGCCCATAAATCTTGAACTATTAAAAGAAATAATAATGAATATACGTGTCGTCAATCCATTGACAAAAGAATCTTTGTACGAAATTGAGCCGATGGCCGAAAAAGAGCTAACTGCTGTATTCAAAACAGCCCGGCAGGTTCAAAAGCAAATCGGATCGTTGAGTGTAAAAGCGCGTATCGATGAGGTTGTAAAAATCAACACATACCTGATTGATAATTATCAAAGCATTTGTGAACGGGTTGTAAGTGAAACCGGAAAGACAGCATTTGAAGCACTCAGCAATGAGCTTTTTGGGATTTGCGATGCAATCGATTACTATAGAGATTCTGCGGAAAAAATTCTTAAGCCACAAAAAGCACATACCTCAATGGTGCTAATGGGCAAAAAGTCAAGCATACATTTTGATCCCATGGGAACCATATTGATCATTGCCCCATGGAATTACCCTTTAATTCAATGTTTTCTCCCATCCATATTGGCATTCCTTGCCGGCAATGCGGTGGTATTCAAACCTTCAGAGCTTACACCTTTAAAAGGATTGTATGAAGAAATCCTGGATGGCGCAGGATTTATGAAAGATGCCATTCAAATTGTATATGGCGGCAAAGAAACCGGCGCAGCATTGATCGAACAAAAACCAGATAAAATTCATTTTACGGGCAGCACCCGGGCAGGAAAGCAGATCATGGCTGCAGCTTCAAAGCACCTGATTCCTGTCGATTTGGAATTGGGAGGAAAAGATCCTGCCATTGTATTTGAAGATGTGGATATTGAGAAAACTGCAAACGGATTGGTCTGGGCTGCTTTTACAAATGCCGGCCAATCGTGTACCTCAATTGAGCGCTGCTATGTTCATGAATCAATCTTTGATGAAATGACAAAGACCATCGTGGCTATCACCAAAAAGTTGAAATTAGTCAATCCTGATTGCGAAGATTGTGAAGCTGATGTTGGGTGTATGACTGCCGATTTTCAGCTAAAAATAGTTGAGGATCAGTTGAAAGATGCTGTCGATAAAGGCGCTAAAATCCATTGCGGCGGAACAACCATAGAAGGGACTCAAATCATTCCACCAACGGTCGTTACAGATGTTTCTAATGAGATGGAATTGATACGTGAAGAAACATTTGGCCCTGTTTTACCTCTGATTAAATTTTCAAGTGAGGAGGAGGCAATCGACATGGCCAACGATAGTGAATATGGATTGAGTGCGAGCATTTGGTCAAAGGACATGAAAAGAGCAGATCGCGTTACTGCTGCGTTGAAAGTGGGTAACGTGTCCATTAATAACCACATGCTCACCGAGGGAAATCCTGCCCTGCCTTTTGGAGGAATTAAGAACAGTGGCTTTGGCAGGTACAAAGGTGATCAGGGATTACACACTTTTTCAAATGTGAAATCTGTCATTTCCGGGCCAAACAATAAAATTATTGAGCCTCATTGGTATCCATTTACAAAGTCAAAATTCGATACCTTCCCAAAACTGATGAGCGCCTTTTTTGCACGACCAAGAAAATGGATCCAATTTGCTTTGGTGGGAATGAAGATGGACAGTATGGGAAACAAAGAAAAAATAAACATTAAAGATTAACTTTTTAAAATTACTAAGATGAAGGATGTTTATGATTATATCATCATTGGAGCCGGAACAGCCGGAGGGGTACTTTCTTATAATTTGACAAAATCAGGAGCCAAGTGTCTGTTGATTGAAGCAGGAAATCATTTCACGAAAGAAACTTTCCCTACCACCGAAGCTGATGCTTCTGCACAAATGTATTGGGGTGGCGGCATTGAATTTAGCAGCGATGCGCAAATGGCATTCTTGCGAGGTAAGCTTGTTGGAGGCGGCTCCGTAATCAATCAGGCATTGATGGATCGCTTTGATGACATCGCACTAGACGACTGGAAAGATGAAAGCGGCATTGACTTTTTCAATGAAGCTGACATGGCCCCTTATTATGAAAAAGCAGAAAACATGATCGCCCTTCATACCTTCAAGGCAGAAGAACGGACGCGAAATGCGGAACTTTTTGTGAAAGGATGCGAAGCCTGTGGGTATGAATGGCACTACCTGAGAAGGGCTCAGAAAGATTGTGCTTTTTCTAAATACAATGATTGTGTCGCCTGTTTGGGAGGATGCCACAGGGATTCCAAGCAAAGTACCTTGATCACCTACATCAGGGATGCGGAAAAGGAAGAGCTTAAGGTTCAGTCAAATACTTCCATTGAAGAAATCAAAAATAATGACGATGGCGTAACACTTTTTGGTAAATATAATGGTGAGAAAATTTCATTCCGGACCAAAAAAGTCATCCTTTCCGGCGGGGCATTTGGTACTTCAGCCCTGCTTTTAAAGTCAGGTTTTAAAAAGAAGTTGCCATCTATAGGAAGATATTTCGCCACCCATCCTCAATTCATGTTCTTTGGCTTGTACGACGAAGTGATCAATGCCCATAAAGGCATGTTCCAATCGGTCGCTTCCAAAGACCCAAGATTCAGGAAAAGAGGATTTAAGCTTGAAAATGTATTTGCAGGAACGGCTTCTATAGCCATGCTTTATACTGGTTTTGGCGCCGATCATCTCGATTATATGAAACATTATGACAAGATGACATGTGCCGAAGTTGCCGTACGCGATGAAAATGCGGGCGAGATTCTGGTGGACAAAAAAGGAAAGTTGGTCGTCAAAAAAGAGATGACAGAGCAAGACACAAACCGGATGAATGATGGTGTGAGTGTATTGAAGGAAATCCTGGCTGCTAGTGAGGCGAAAAGAGTGGTAGAATCCCCGATATACTTTGGCCTGCACCTTATGGGTGGCGCCAGGATGGGAGTTGATCCGGTAACATCAGCGGTAGATCCGGATTTCAGATTGAAAGATCAGAAGAACATATATGTATGCGATTCCAGTGTATTCCCAAATGCTCCGGGCATCAATCCTGCCTTAACCATCATGGCTTTGGCGCATAAACTCAGTCAACAATTAACCGATTAAATTGAATTAACATGGCATCGAATATACTTAGCAATAGCGCTGTAAAAGGCCTGACCCGAATAGGAAACATTCTTATCCCCGGTGAGGGTGAATTCCCTTCTTTTTCTGAATATATGTGTGTGGAACACGTTGATGATTTGGTGCATTATGCGCCGGATGATGATATCAACGACCTGGGAATGGTATTGGGTATTTTATCCGTTTTCCCAAAGATCTTTTTGGTGTGGCTGGTGAGAAAAATGGCCAATTCGCACAAAAATCATGGCCCTTTAGGCACGCTGCTTCGCCAGCTCAATTTAGGGATCAGAGGGATTGTTTTCTCCTTGTATTATTCCGAAAAACCAGGAGCCAATTACAAAGGAAAACATCCTAATGAACTGATTGGATTTACCTTGAATAAGGTAATACAGGATTCTTGATTCAGAGATAATAATTGCTGTTTTTCAATTCCAAATCAAATGATTTGTTTCAGGATGTCGATAACATCCTGGAACTAAGAATTATTTTTTAAAATGCAATAATTGGGAATGAAAAAAGCAGATTATTGTGTTAATCGTATTCTAAAATAGTGAGCGAAAGCATCATCATCATATCCTGATTGTAAATGTGGTGCCCTTGCCAAGCTCGCTCTCAACTTCAATTTCGCCACCCATAGCCTTCACCTGTGTTTTTATCAGAAATAACCCAAATCCTTTCCCTTGATACTCTGTGTTGAATCGCTGATAGAGCTGGAATATTTTACTTTCTGCAGATTTCATATCAATGCCAATTCCATTGTCACTTACGCTGATTAATACATTTTCGGAGCTCTGATGAACGGTAATATCAATTTTTGGCCGTCGATCAGTTGAAGTATATTTTATGGCATTATGAATAAGGTTGTAAAATATACTTTGCACATAAGCATTTATACCTTCTATAAAAACATCTTCAACTTTCGAAATATCCATTTCGACATTGGCTGTCTGAATTTGACTTTCAAGAGTACTTATTGCCAACTTCAACTGCTTATCAATCGAAACGGTTTCTACTATATCCTTCGTGTCTTTTCTTACATTCACAATTTTTGAAAGGTCATTAATAACGTCTTCCAATTTAAGTGTACTGTCTTCCATTCGGCTCAAGATATTACGAGTCATGTGATCTTTTGAACTATCTTCTGGGAGGAGGCTAAAAAGACTTTTAAGTTGAGTAATTGGGGAACGGATATTGTGAGCTAGTATGTAGGTAAACTGCTCAAGCGAAGTGTTTTGTTCGACCAATTCCGAATTGAGGGAAGCTAGTTGTTGCGTTTGCAGTTCCACCTCACTTTTTAACTTATCCGAATATGCTTCCAGTTCTTTATTTTTAGATTCAATTTCAATTTTTTGTTCAGAAAGCTGGCTATTCATGTTAATTATCCTGCCTCTATCATTATCGTAGTTGGTCTTTAGGTTGACCACAATCACAGCTATGGCAATGACACATATAACAAAAATGATACCCTGACCTATAATATCGATTTCAAATGGGAATATCGTAGCTAAATTTGGCTTTTGATATTCTATGACATAAAGACAGATGGTATTGAAAATAACTAGAAATGTATATACATAGCGTTGGCTTTTCTTAGAAATGATAAGGCTGATAATCAGGAGTAGGATTAGAAAGAATCCATTTGAACCTCTATAACCTCCTGACATGAACCACGACAAATCAATTAGCGCCAACATAGTTATTATAAAGGGCAAGGTGATTTGCTTATATATTCCTTTATAACGAGCCATATAAAAGAAAAAGAAAAGAAAAACTGTACAGGAAAGATTAAATACAAATAGTGGATATATCAGACCGTGAATAGCGGCATTGATTGTTAGTACAATCATTGAAAAAAAGGAAACAGAAATTGCCTGTAGGAAGATTATTTCCTCCAATCTTCTGCCTTTAAAACTAAAAAATCGACTCATTCTCAACTATTCTCCATAAAAAATTCTGAAATCCATTTTTATACTTGCCGAACTCCAAATGCAACGTATTTTAATTCAGTTTAATATAAGAATTTAAAAGTAATGAAATAGTATGCTTGCGTATATACTACATATTTGCAGAATATAACCCCATATTAATGTCTCCAAGAGCCAAAATAATGAATACCAGACAGTTTTAAGTGTGTTTTTTATGGTTTTATTGAATTTAAACGTACCAAACCATATGTTAGTAGTATTTAAAAGTAGATTAGTCTAAAAATCGCAATTAGCTAAAAATTTTCTATTCAATTAGCTCACTACAGTAACAATAACTCTCCCTTGGGCAATACACTCGAACCTCAAGGTCGATATCCTTGACAATAGGTAGGTCTTGACTTTACGTCATATTGGTATTCCTGGCGTCTTTTCAATGACTTATGCAACTTATTAATATTGAATCGTGTCTTGAATAAAAAAACAATCGTAGATATTTGGATCATGAAAAAAAATCAACTTAAATTTCTCCTGGCTTTATTCCTTTTTTCAATGGGAATTTCCTGCACTGAAGAAGACTGCTTAGACAACATCGATGAAGATTGTGTGTGCATCGAAATTTACCAACCTGTCTGCGGAAGCGATGGCAAAACGTATAGCAATAGCTGTGTAGCGGAATGCGCTGGAATTGCGGAATATACTGAGGGTACGTGTGAATAAAAATCGTGTTGTGATCGCGATCAATTCCCAACACTTCACATATTCCATACGGATAAAAATCCCCGGAACGGATCCGGGGATATGGATTATGATATTATAAGTCTATATAACAGGCACTTTCCAGCCATTATGATAATTGGGACGAATCAATTTGTTGGCTGCATCATTGTCTTTGAATTTTCCTGCTGCAGCATCCCAATATACTTTACTTCCTGTCTTATAGGCAATGTTGCCCATTTGCGCATTGATAGCCGCCACACTTCCCGACTCGATATGTGTGTTTAATATTGAAGGATCATTTTTCTTAATCGCATCCACGAAATTTTCAGTATGCAAATCAAGGTGATTCGGACCTCCGTCCATGTTAAATGATTCAACAGGCTCCATTTTATTATCCCCCCAATTGCTGTATCCTTTTGCTTCGCGTTCTACAATGACTTCGTAGCCACCACGATTTACGATAAGGGTACCATTGTTCCCAATAAATGCGATTCCCTCTCTACGGCCATATGGTCCGGCATCAATCCCGGTAGCATGTTCCCAAAGCATGTTAAATCCATCATATTGAAATACTGTCTGTAAAGTATCTGGCGTTTCTGAAGCATCATCCGGATAGGCTAACTTACCACCTGTTGCCATTACTGATATTGGGGCGCTGGCCTGCATAGCATACAATGCGATATCAATCTCGTGAACTCCCCAATCTGTCATCAGTCCTCCTGCATAATCCCAATACCAACGGAAATTAAAGTGAAACCTGTTTTTATTGAAGGACCTTAGGGGTGCCGGCCCCAGCCAAAATTTATAATCTACACCCTCCGGCGCATCAGAATCGGCATATACGGGAACAGGATTCATCCAGCCCTGATAGGCCCATACTTTCACCAGCCTGATATTGCCAAGCACTCTGGATCGAACTATTTCTATCGCCTTTTTATAATGTGGGCCACTGCGTTGCCATTGTCCCGCCTGAACAATTTTTCCGGTCTTTTCAGCAGCAAGAACCATTAAGTTACTTTCTTCAATCGTATTGGCAACGGGCTTTTCTACATATACGTGCTTGTCGGCATTGACCGCATCAATCATAATTTTACAATGCCAGTGATCTGGAGTGCCAATAACTACTGCATCTACTTCACGGTTATTGAGTAATTCCCGATAATCAGTATAGGTCTTTGGTGTATTGCTTCGCATTTTAGCATAATCTTTCGCACGCCTTTTGACCACATTATCATCCACATCACAAATGGCTACAAGATCCACATCTTTCATTTTCAACAAAGAATAGGTATCCGACCATCCCATGCCATTGCAACCTATAACCCCAATTTGCAATTTGTCATTTGGGGATATCCTCTTTTTTTGAGCATTGGCATTCAAAACAGTTGGCCCCATAAACAGGCTTCCGGCCATCAGGGCTGAAGCACCTTTTGAAAAATCTCTTCTTTTCATTTTTTTTTATTTTGCGGTGTCTTTTAGTATAGTATTTATTTTCAAGGTATTGAAAAACTTAATTAAGTTATCATTTTAAAACATGAATTTTAAAACGTTCAATAAATAAGATAAATACATGGTATTATTTCTGTTTCTTCGGTACTAATTTATATAGAAAACCTAATATTCTAAAAATGTATGCACGAATAATAAATTTTGGGATGGTAATTGTTTTGATCCTTCTGTCCGCTTGCGATTCTAAAGAAACGTTGAAAAATAAAAATCAATATGGAGATCACCAACTGCACAAATTAGAATACAATAATCTCAATTTATTGGTCGATCTGGATGTAGGTTTCAAATCCGTTCCCATGCCTATGGATTTTGATGGGGATGGGGATCTTGACCTGTTGATTTCCGAATCGGGAGCGTATGTAGAAGCGGGAATTTTCTATTTCGAAAATATTAGCGGAAATGTGGACATGCCTGATTTTCGCAGGGGTATGAAAGTTTCATTTGACCGCAGGCGATTGGGGGCTGATGGGAATTTGTTTGAAGTAGCGGAAGTTGATGGACAAATTCATGTGCTCACTCCAGATAGGGTACATGAAAGGCTATTGATATACAAAAACGTACCTCAAAATGTTTTTTGGGATGATAATGAAATCCCACTGCCAGACCAAGGGTACGATTACCTTCATAACTTCAGAAGCACCCAATGGAAAATGATCGATTTTGATGGTGACGGAAAAAAAGATTTGTTATGTGCTGCACGATCTTTCAGATCAAAGAAATATAGAGGAAACGCAGCTAAAATGATAACTGGAGAAATCATGGTACGGCATAAAAACAATCCGCTGCTTTTCTTTAGGAATATAGGAAACAACGATAAACCGGTATATGAAAACCCCATAGCTATTTTAAAAGAGGATGGCACCTCACTGGCAGATGGCTTGGCAATAAAGCCATTGCTAGCAGATTTTGATCGTGACGGAGATTGCGATTTAATTGGTATTGGAAAGCCTGAAAATGCAAACGATTATGATGTTGACTGGAAAAATAATTTTTTTCTTTTTTTTGAAAACACGGGAACAAAATCGGAATATAAATTCACTGAAGGCAAGGTAATACTCCACGAGGGCATTCCTGTCCGGATGGAATCCCGCTCTACCATTCATACTGTAGCTATTGATTGGAATAAAGACGACCATATTGATTTTATTGCCGGGGAAGAATCCGGTAGGGTTTCGTTCCTAAAAAATACCGGGCAACTCGTTGATGGTATTCCACAATTTTTACCTCCCCGTTTTTTTCAACAAGAAGCAAAGTATGTTGATTTTGGAGCGCTTGTTGCCCCCCGTGTATTTGATTGGGATGGTGATGGATTAGATGATATTATCAGTGGAAACGAAATGGG
>JAUUZS010000367.1 GCA_030589835.1 Cyclobacteriaceae bacterium | reverse complement strand
GTGGAAAATACGGATTGAGGTAACTAAGATAGGCTGCTTTCTTCCCAGGCCCCAATTCTGACCTGGATTTACCGGCAACCGTCACAGGATTTTGATACACCCTTGCGCGAAAAGTAGGAGTATGCCATTTGCCATAATATTCACATGCATATCCGTTTTCTGCCAGTACTTCATCGTAAGTCTTCATGGGCATTATTCCTGTCTCTTCGGAAACGTATGCCACCCGATTTGAAATTACCTTGGTATTTGCAACCGTACAACCTGTAAGAATTGACGCCCTGGCCGGAGTACAAACCGCACATTGGGTATAGGCATTTTTAAAGAAGACACCTTCCTCGGCCAGGCGGTCCATGTTGGGTGTTTTCAATATGGTATTCCCCGCGTAACTCAACGCATCAAAACGCTGCTGATCTGTCATAATAAAAAGCAAATTAGGCGGCTTTTTTTCATCACGTGACGGGTCGGAAGCCATGCTAATCAACACATTGCCTAAAACTATACTACAAGCAATAGTAAAACTGAGTGCTATATGCCTGAAATTTCTACATTCCATTTTATTCATTTAAATTTTATTTTTTGTCAGGATAAACATAGTGGTGATAGGGAAATATTTTATTAATAAATGATTAACTGAGCTGTTAAATTGAAAAAAAATGAATTTTTCCGTGGTCATCAGGAGCTATTACGTTAAACTTGCTTCACAGTTTCTTCAAAGATAATCAAGGCTAGTTAGAAGTTTAGATTTCCGGGAATATAAATGGCGAAAGTTCCAAATAACCCATCCTTCCGGCAAGGGATTCAGAACTTTGCCTGATTAATTCCCTGGATGCAGATCCGAGAATAATAAAACGACCAGGTCTGCGGTTCTTATCAATTACACTTTTTAAAGTGGAAAATATTTCAGGGATTCTTTAAATTTCATCAAGACATATTTGTTTTTTCTCATTGTAAGAGAAATACTGTTCCGGATTACTGAGTTTTTGTTTGTCAGATTCTAATTGCAAATCAAGATAAATACTTGTTTCACTCCTTTTTAAATATTCCTTGATCAAGGTAGATTTACCACACTGCCTGGGACCAAGTATAGCTGTAGCTGGGAAAAACCCTATATATTCTTCTAAGGTTTTTTCAATTAATCTGTTTATGTATTTCATAAATAAATCTTTAAGTAAATATATGAATATCCATGTAAATTGAGAAAACTATTTTCAATTTACATGGTAATCTGTTGATAGCTCTCATGCTCTATTATCTTACAAATTTAAAATATATGGTTTTATAAAATTAATTGGTGAGGCTTTAGGACACAGCAGGGAAACAACAACGAAGACTTATTCAGATAAATTTGAACAGACTGAGATTGATAATACCTCCCAGTATTTACTCTAATGAAATTAAAGCATGCACTTTTTATATTATTAGTCTTTAAATGCTTTCAGCATTCCAATTCCCCAAACCTTTTCAGAGATTGGGTATTTATCTGCCAAAGGAGATATAACATACGTAATTTCTGGTTTTATGTCTTCTATAGAATCCCAAAATCCTTTCGTTGGCTTTGGAGCATCCGAAACCTTGAGTTCAAAAACTATTTTTTATTCCCTTTAACTAAGACTAAATCAAGTTCAGCTTCTTGTGCTGTCTTATAAAAGGAAGCTTCATATGAAGTAAAATCAGGTTCGAAAGGTTCTATGAATAGCATGTTTTTATTTTTATCGGAGAAGAATGCAAAATATGGGTTTCGCATATCTTTGGAAAATTTTGCAGAATACGGAAATATTAAAGTGTATCCGCTTTATGCTTTAGGAAACATTATGCATTAGAACATTGAAAATTTGCATATGTGAAACAATAATAAAAACGAATATTTAGAAAGAGACATTAGCGAAACCTTCATATTCCACAACTTTTCGATCATACTTAGCTTATTTCTTACCTTTCTTTTCCCAGTGAAATGAATTTCCTTCAACAACTAGATTCAGCTCATTTCTTGGCGTAGCTGAGGGCGCGAATAGCTGTGGAACTGATTTTCGCATATCCTGTATAACCTGGCTATACTTATCATCACTCGCCAGGTTGTACCATTCATTTGGGTCTTCTATAACGTTGTACAACTCTTCTGAGCCATCTTTGTAATGGATGTATCTCCAGTTCATGTTCACTACAACATAGCTTTCCCGTTCCGCATGAGGGATGAAGACATTGCGCTCTATAGCTGCTGATGGATTTTGCAGTAATGGAACAAGTGAAACGCCATCGAGTTTTTTATCAACAGGAAGGTTGCACAGTTCTTTTAATGTAGGATACATATCGATCAGACTCACCGTTGTTTCTACTTTTGCATTTTTGGGAATTCCCTTCCCAGCCCAAAAAAAAGGAACCTGCGTGGTACGTTGCCAAAGTGTATGTTTACCCCAATGTCCCTTTTCACCATGATGAAAACCCTGATCACTCCACAGGACAATTATCGTATTATCCTTATAGGGACTTGCTTCCAGTGCATCCATGAGCCTTCCTAACATTGCATCTGCAAAAGATATTGAGGCAAGATATCCATGAAGTGCATCTTTTAAAGCGCCATAGCTTTCTATTTCCTTGTGCTGTTTGGATCGGTTTGTATAAAACTTGCGAATTGCTGGCGATAGATCATCCAAGTCATCTGCTTTATAAGGAGGGAGCTCCAATGAATTCCGATTATACATGTCGAAATACTTTTGAGGAGCGTAATTCGGATAATGAGGTGAATACATCCCAAGCGCCATGAAGAAAGGTTTGTCGTGTTTGCGCCCAAGAACTTCGCACATCCAATTGGTACGCATAGCGTCAACCATTTCATCTTCCTGCTCATTGGCGATTGGGCCCCATTCGAGATGTAAAGCAGATCCACTTCCACGATCTGTATTCCTATAATAAGGGCTATAGGGATAAGGGTTCGGAAGTGGCACATCATTCATGTGATAACCATTCATCTCCCAGCCCATGTCTCGCATTTCCTGGCTGCGCGAAAAATATTCATCCCAGGAGCGGAGGTCGACATACCCGCTCCGGTGATGATATAATTTACCAGCACCATAGGTGTTGTATCCCCCAGCTTTGAAGGCCATTTGCAAGGTGACCATCTTTGGATATTCATAATGAAAAATCTCATTTTCATAGCACCCTGTTGTTGATGCCTGCAATCCTGTCCAAATGGCGGTGCGAGAGGGTGCACAATAAACTCCGGGAGCATGTGCATTAGTGAATTTAATACCCTGAGTTGCCAGACGATCCATATTAGGGGTTTTTACCTGACTGTAACCCAATGGGCCTACCCAATCATTCAGATCGTCCATAGCAAAAAAAATCACATTCGGTTGTTCTTCATCGACCACTACCTTCAATTCCTCAGCTTCCTTCTCAGCATGTAAGGGAATTGCTACATATCCCACGAGTGTCAAACCTATGATCAGTAAAAAGATTGTTAATGGTTTCATAATTTGAAAGTATACGATTGAAGACCTGACTTCAGGCCTGTGCTATCAGCGTGTGAGGTAATAAACATTGGTGGCGCTGACAACAAAATTGGGAACTTTGAAGTATTCTTCATTAACACATTCGTTGATACCCTTGGTTTGAAAATCTTCAATTACTGCCAGCAACATTTCTTGAGCTAACATGGGATTTCGCTTTGCGTAAACAGGAATGACCCATGCTAAAGGAGTCGCCCAAAAAGCGCCATTTTGATAGGTTCCTTCTTCGCACGAATGAAATAATTGCTCCCAATGTGAATCGCCCGGAGGAAGGTGTCTCACTTGCCCACGCTGCACTATTTGATCATAATGTCTGATCAAATAGTCTGTAATCTTTTCAGTTTGTTTTGCGCTGGTTATTCCAACATCTATGGCAAAAGCGCTCCCCCAGATGTCAATTTGTTTGCAACTTTGATCTGCGGCCCAAAACATACCTGTACCTTCATCCCAAAGTAGGGCAATGTTCTTACGAATGAGATCAGCACGTCGACGGTATTCCTCAGCATCACCACTTTTAGTTTTTTTACAGAGACGCTCCATATGCATGCAGGCATCATAGTAGATCAGAGAGCTGAATAGGAGGTTTCCTGTTTTCTTGACAATGTCCGTAAAACCATATACACATTGGGGATTTTCAGGATCATTGAAAACTAAACCATTGTCGGCCAGTGCAATATGATCAAGACCTCTCCGGAGTTTCGCTTCAACCTCACTAAAAAAATTTTCATCGTTGTATTGATCTAAATAAGAACAGACCATCAAGGCCATGAAAGGTCCATTGTCCAGCGCATGATCCGCCATTGGTTTTTTCTCTCCTCCAGGACTATATACTGGTTTGCCCTTGATGTTGACACGATCGGGAATACACCCATCTTCACGTTGACCATCCAGTAGATAATTTATGGAAGCCTTAATTTCTTGTTCATCAAGCAAATCACCAGCATATTCGATCATATAATACGTGTCACGCGTCCATTGAGCTTTATAATTTCCTACACCATCGGGAGTATGCAACCATATACCATTCGGGCCTTGAACACGACATCCTTTCAGTTGCCGGATGGTCGCTTCCTTCATCCACTGAATATTTTCCATGGATAGACCGTATGAATTATTGGAATTGGTAACAACCTTGGTTTCCGTTTTCTCCTTATTGGTCGTGTCATTTCGGTTACTTGCTATGCCACAAGACATTAATAGGATCAATGGGACAATACAGACTTTCATAGTAATATTAGTTGAGTTTAAATATTCAATTAACCTCAGGTTCGTAGGATTGATTTTGCCTATTTAGTGCCTGAATGGAAACAAATCAAAACTAAAAACGTTTTTTAATGCGATCTTTTCCTTTTTTTTTAATCGCCTGATACCAAAGCATCACCTCATAAAAAAAATGAAAAATCTCATCAATAAAAAATCATTTTGTACAATTGTATCTGTTTTCGGTCAGGCACTATTTAAGATATCCCTCGACCATGAATTAATCTACAATTCTGGCATTACTGCGTAATGCCTCATCAGGAGCGAAATT
>JAUUZS010000184.1 GCA_030589835.1 Cyclobacteriaceae bacterium | reverse complement strand
CTGGGTCCACTGATGCCTTTTATCAAGGAGGCCCTTGGCCTTACCGATCAACAAGCTAAGGTGCTATTAATTCTCAACGTGGCCATGACCATCCCTGCCCGGATTATTGTGGGTATGCTCGTGGACAAGTTCGGGCCTCGCATTATGTATACCAGCATCCTGATCTCCGGCGGTGCCATCAGTATTGCTTTCGCCTGGTCAGAGAGTTACGAAACTCTCGCCATTTAGCGTTTTCTCTCCGGTTTTATCGGCGCCGGTTTTGTGGTCGGTATTCGTATGATTGGTGAATGGTTCCCGGCTAAACAAACCGGTTTGCAAAAGTCCCGTAGGGATGGATAAAGGAAATATTTTTGAATCGTACATTTAAATTTTATTTATATCAACTACATAATTTAACCTAAAATCTAATAACCATGGCACACAAACATTTGTCTGAAGCTCAAATACTGGAAAATTTCGGTATAGCTTTAACCAATTCAGTAACACAAGCTACAATAGCAACCACAATGGCAGAATTTGGCTATGATGGACCCAAAATCGATGAAGGGAAACAACTTTTGGGCGTCACCCATCAATCCTTTGTGTTCAACAAGCAGGAAGATGACGAAACCAATGAGGCCAGAGCGGCCTTTATTAAGATCAAATCAAAGGTACATGATGCCTACTCCATGCATCGCAAAAAAGGAAAGGTCGTTTTTAAGAACGATGAAGTGACACTGAAAAAGCTGGGGCTTACAGGAACACTTTCTTATGCTTATATAAAGTGGCTTGAATCCATGAAAACTTTTTATCGCGAAGTAAGCGCCGATACTGAGATTCAAACCAAACTGTCCCGATTAAAATTAAGCCTTGAACAAATTGCAGAAGGTCAGGCAGATATTGCTGAAATGGGAACTGCACGTGCTGAATACAAAAGAGAAATCGGCGAATCCCAGGAAGCTACAAGAGAAAAAGACCTCGCTTTTGCTAAAATGGACGATTGGATGGGCGAGTTTTACAGCGTAGCAAAAATAGCTATGGAAGAGAAACCTCAGCTACTAGAATCCCTTGGATTGCTGGTGCGCAGCTAAACAGAATTCAAAAAAAATAACATCCGATGCCTCACAAACATCGGATGTTTTCTTCCTTTAACCCTCCCAATACTTCGAAATTACTTTATACATTTCCGGTTGAACAGCGCAGCCCGCAATAATCTGATTTCCAAAAATATAATTATCCCCCCCTTTATAATCAGTAACGATGCCTCCTGCTTCCAGCACCAGCAATACGCCGGCAGCCACATCCCAGGTGTGCAGGCCATGCTCAAAAAAACCTTCTGATCTTCCTGCAGCGACATAAGACAAATCGGCCGCAGCACTGCCCAGCCTTCGTATGCCATGCGTCTTTTTCATAAAATGTCCGAATATAAGCCAGTATTGCTCTAGCTTGCCAAAATCTGTATAAGGCATTCCAGTAATGTAGAGCCCATCTTTGAATTCCTTCACACCAGAAACCTGGATTTTTTCCCTGTTACAAAAAGCCCCTCCGCCTTTAATGGCCGAAAAACATTCATCAGAACTTACAATATATACCACACCCAGCACAGGCACGTCATTTTTGAGCAAAGCAATGCTCACAGAATATGGAGGAAGTCCATGCATGAAATTGGTAGTTCCATCCAGCGGGTCAATGACCCAATTATAGGTTTCGGCTTTTTCTGTTTCGGTACCCTCTTCTGTAATGAACCCCGCATCGGGTAAGGTAAATTTCAGCGTTTGAACAATCATTTTCTCTGCTTCCATATCTACATATGAAACCAGGTTGTTCAATCCCTTTTCCTGGATTTTTGAACGATCAAATTTTAGCCCTTCATGCCGGATAAATTCCCCGGTACGCTTGGCGATTTTCACTACCTCATTGAGTGTATGTTGAAGGTCGATTTTCATAGTAAAAGGTTAAATAACAAATCAATTTGGAATTTTTCATAAGGTATAAAAAATAGTTTAAACTTTCTTAGCGTTCCTGGCATGTAATTACTTTGCTTTTCTCTATGTGAAATTGCATTATATAGTGTTGCTCGTAAAGCGTGCTAAGATTTTCGCAAAGAAGTACAAACCTACCAGCCGTCACGGCAGGATTTTGCATCGAAAAAAAATGGCTTTACCAAAATTCTGAGCAATAGGCAATGTCATTGCTCAGTACGCTGAATATCACCTGCTTTCGCCTTTTGACCTTTCTCTTGCTTTGCGCCCTCAATCACGATAACGATTTCTCCTTTAATCTCTTTTTGGTCAAAATAATCCCGGACTTCATTGGCGCTTCCTGTTTTCGTTTCTTCAAACATCTTTGTCAACTCCCTGGATACTGAAATAATCCTGTCTTCGCCAAAGTACTCCACAATCTGATGGAGTGTCTTTTTTAATCGGTGAGGTGATTCATACAAAACCAGGGTGCGCTCCTCATTGGTCAATTTCAGGAGTTTGGTATGGCGTCCTTTTTTGGCCGGCAAAAACCCCTCGAAAGCAAAGCGATCTGTTGGCAAACCGGACTTCACCAAAGCGGGTACAAAGGCTGTTGCGCCCGGTAGGCATTCAATTTCCAGACCGGCATCATTTGCATGTTTCACCAATAAAAACCCAGGATCTGAAATTCCTGGTGTTCCGGCATCAGAGACCAGGGCGAATTGTTCCCCCTCAAGCATACGCTCAACAAGCACCTCTACCTGTTGATGTTCGTTATGAATGTGATAACTTTTTTGCTTTGTAGGAATCTCGTAGTGCTTCAGGAGCTTACCAGTCGTCCGGGTATCTTCAGCCAAAATTAGTTGGACATTACGCAATACTTCCAGGGCCCGAAGCGTGATATCTTTCAAATTACCAATCGGTGTAGGAACGAGATATAAGGAAGTGTGTCGGGTTTTCAAAGGTTTAGTTTAGTAGTTTATCGATTGCTTTTGCCATTTCACGATCTTTATTGGTGACAATATCTCCGGCATCATGTGTAGAAAGCGCTATCGTGACTTTATTATACACATTCGACCAGAAAGGATGATGATTCATTTTCTCCGCTAAAATTGCCACTTTGGTCATAAAACCAAATGCGCTGATAAAATCTTCAAATTGAAAATCTGCCTTGAGTTTATTATTTTTTTCGATCCACATATGCTGCTTTTTTACTTCCGGAGTATTAACTAATAGAGTCCTGAATAAGTTTATTATTCCTGGCTTTCAACATGAATATAAATCGCATCAGCATAATCAATATCAAAGGTATAAATGCAACGTGATAGTTTTGCGGAAAAATATACCATAAAACTAAAATGAGCAGATCGATCATCCCAAAAAACCAAATATACCCTCTTCTCAGCTTGTCCGGTATTTTAGACCAATAAATAAATACTGGCAAATGAAAAGGCACTGCCCATAGCACATTCAAATTATCTTTGGTTGCAATATGATCGGTAAAAAACCAGTGCAAAAAAACTACCCATCCAACAAGGCCTATCAAACTAAAATAGGCAACATCGAACCATCTGATGCTTATTCCCTTTGTGAAACCCAGGTAACTAAGCACAACGCTAAATATCAATAAAGCCCACGTCAGCATGCCTGGAGAAATGAAATGCACCTCAGGAGGAATATCCTTTTTATTTAAAATCGTTTTCGTGCTCATAATTAAGGGAACAGCTTTTCCGTCTTGTACAATTGTAGCCGTCTCAAACCCCTCGGAAAGGTAGTCTGGAAGGAACATATAATCTGATGGACTAGCAATGGCATCAGTGGGCAAACCCAGAGCGATGTCAATTCCAAAATCTGACCAATGATGATATGTTAAATACATATCGATGAGGTTTCGAAATGTCAATCCACTATTTTTCCAGTCTTCCGGATAATGGTATTGGAAGTCCTCTCCAAACGCTTCTTTCATGATATCTCTGATCCTCGTGGCACAGTTATCAAAAAAGAAATCGTATTTATAATATCTGTTTTCCGGCTTATAGTTTTCCTGAAGCAACGCAAGTAATTTTCTTTTTTGCGGCAAGGTCAGGTTCAGCTGCTGCTCGACAATAGAACGATTATCGTAGGCATAGGAGGGGATAAAATTATCAAAGTCTGCCTGAGTCAGCATATAGTCAAGCTGTCCGCGCACAAATTTCACATAGAAATTGGGCGTATCAAAATCGAAGGTGCCGTAGTTAAAAACAATATCCAGGTTTTGGCCAGGGTCGGTAACCCGAATGGCACTGTGTCCGAATGTGGCGTACAATTCCGCCCCCGGCGAACCGGTCAGCAAGCTGATCGTAGCAGCATCTGATAAGGCTTGAGCAAGTATAAAAGGACTAATACAGCAAAATATTAAAATAAAAAGTGCCTTTTTCATCATATACTATTTGGCGGTAATTATATATTGATATTGCAGGCTTTCCATATCCAGATTTATTTCGCTGAAGCCGGCAGATTTCAGATTTTCAATCACTTCTTCGGGCGGAACCTTATCTTTGTCCGGCCCAACCGGCAAATCCCCTAACTTAAAATCTACCAGACCAAGAATACCATTCTCCCGCAGTGCGTTATTCACAATTTTCATATAGGTGGAGCGGTTATTCAAATAATAAAATACATTTACCATAAGTATGGCATCGACTTCATCGGTATGTAGGTTAGGCTCATCTTCTACTGTCAATCTTGTTTCTATCACATCTGCCTGCTCAATAGGAAGCTCTAACTTTCTGTCTTCGATATAATCGAGATAGCGCTGCTCAATATCGATTGCAAGGACTTTTTCTGCCACTCTTGAAATAGGAAAGGTAAAATACCCCGTTCCTGATCCGATATCGGCGACAATTTTACCGGTAAGGTCCCCAAGCTTTTCAATTACCAAATCCGGGTTCTGCCAGGCTTCACGCTCCGTGTAAGATACTTCATTGGGCTCGTAATTAAATTCTTCATGCACCAAATTCGAATCCTCTTCCATTAAAATGCTGGAACTATCTTGAAATAAATTATTATTCTCACTTTTATTGCCCTTATCTTTACATGAATAAAAACTTAGGCAATAAAAGAAAAAAACGAGCAGCAGATTTTTTTGGTTTTTCAATGACATTTAATTTTTATTGATAGTGTCCGTAAATTTAAGGTAAAAAGTTTATCTTATTGAAAATAAGCTACTTTCTAAATTAAAGCTATGAAGACAGACAATATACAATTAACCGAAGAAGAAATAAAATCGATCAAAGATAGCTTCTTTCATATTTACCACTCTTTGATAAGTGAAGGATTTTTATCAAAGGCCTTTATCGGAATTTTATTTAAATGGGCCATTCAACTTCATATTACTGAAGATGAACTGAAACATATAGATCCTGCGTTTGAAGAGGAAGAAATAACGAGTAGCGAAGACGCGCTAAGTCATCTATTCAATTTGGTATATATGGTGTATCTCGACGGTATCGTGGAGGATATTGAATTGGTTGTCATCACTAAATATGCCGAAAAAATTGGATTCGAGCCTCACATTGTGAATGATTTGCTGAAGGCCATTGTGACGGCGCCCTATGATGGATTTGATTTTATGCAGGTGAAAAATGATTTGAGGGAAATTATTGAAGATACAATAACTTGATCTTATAACGCCATCAATCCTTCAATATGCCTGGCCTTGATGTATATTTCTACTACTTCATCGCTTGATTTCATAACTTTCTTCATCGTAAAAGATATATATTTTCCATTTTTTGAGGACTTTGTGTGAAGTGATTCCTTTGATAACCATGCCCTTAATTCTGGGGCTTTGGCACTTGGCACCACAAACTTAAACATATAGGTCGTTGGCCACTTATGCTCACTATCCAGCTTTTCTTTAAAAGCCTTATATGAATCCCTTGGATCAGCCACTTAATTGATTTTTAATTCGGTAAAGATATTTAAGGTGCAATTATGAAATAGGCTATCCGGCAGCAATGCCTTTTCCCCAGACAAGACTAATAAAGCATATGAGTACAAATCATCCTTGCTTATTCCTAACCTGGACAAGCCATATAAGTGCCTAAAGTTGAAGCATTCTTTGCGACTTTTGGCCTGCCTTGTCGGTAGGCAGGCGCTCCAAACTTTAGCCTCCTACAAACTTTTGCCAGATAATACACCAATATTGTAACTTAAATACTAAGATATGGATCTAAAAAAACCTATATCTCAGATCCTGAATATCGGCATTTTCTTTGATTGCCTCACCTGCGCTATAGGATGCTCTGCTACCCGATCCCTGCTCAAGTTGATTTTTATATGTTGAGTAATCAGCAATTTCTGGCGCTTGTGTCATATTTAACATTTCAATGATTACTACGCCATTCTCCTCCAATACAGGCAAGGATTTTTCACCGCTCTTAAGGGCGAATGCAGTTCCTATTGCAAGCGGGGCAAATCCTACCGTAGGCAGGGAGTTTGCGGAGAATTTCAGGTCACTTGAGCTATATACTTTTGCATCATTACCATATTGCTCAGCTATTTCATCGAGCGTTCCAGTCATGGCATTAAGCTTTTCAATGATTATTTGTGCCTTTTTTTCATTTTCTACCTTAGGTTCAATTTGATCGTTCACATCATCAAGTGAGGCTGCCCCTTTGTCCGATATTCTTGTGAGCGTGGTTACAATATACTGATCTTCCAATTCATTGACATCAGATACTTTTCCGACACTTTTCTCATTATATGCCCACTGTATTACAGTCCTGGCATTGGTAATGTTGTTGAAGCTCCTGTCGTTTTTACCCATATTTTCGGCATTGAACACCTGCAATGAATCCCGTTTGGCATTTTGAATAAACTCATCATAGTCACCACTTGTTGAGGCAAAGTAATCGGCTCTTCTAAATGCTTTATTTCGAGTTTCATCGCTTGCCGAAATCTCCCTTTCTATGCTGGCTATATGATATGAATTTGTATTCAGGAGCTCAGTTACGGTGATAATATGAAATCCAAATTGAGTCTCAATAAGTTTGTTGATCAGTCCTTTCCTTGTTGCACCAAATGCTGCTTCCTCAAATGGTTTTACCATTTTGTTGGAGCCAAACCAGCCGACATCCCCGCCACTTTGGGCAGAACCATCTTCACTATTTTCTTTAGCCAATTGCTCAAAATCAGCACCTCTTCTCAATTGATTCAATAGTCCCTGTGCCTTTGTCCGTGCTGTGGCTTTCGAGGCGTCGGACTCATCTGCCCACTTAATCAGGATATGGCTTGCCTTTACTGCTCCAATGGTATCTTCGGCTATGTCTGATACTTTATAGAGCATATAACGCCCATTTTCGAAATATGGCCCTCTTGTGTCGCCTTTTGTAAGGTTGGAGAAATTAGCCTGTAGCATTGTGGGCAGCTCATCTACGGATACTTTTGAGTAGAATTGCCCGGCGTCTGAGTGGTTCCTGGCAAAAATAGAATCTTCGGCACCCGCCTTAAAGTCCACTTTTAGCTGCTCCATCTCCTCCTGAAAATAAGTGCTGTCCTCACCTGAAGCAAGTATCGGTATGGTAACATAACTTATATTTCGACTATCTTCAACTTCATATTCCGCCTGATGGTCACTCAAATAATTTTTCAATTCACTATCTGAAATGGATACGACAGAATCCAATACCGAATAGTAAGGCACGTACAAATATTTTATTTCAGCTACAGCAGTTTCTTCCTGGTACTGATTTTTAGCTTCAGAATCCGTAGCATATATGGTCTTGACCAATAAATTATCATATTTAATCCTAAATCTTGAAGGCTTAAGGTTCTGCTCAAACATATACCATGATGCCTGTTGTTGCGGAGGTGACTGGTTGATCTGCTGAAGATAGCTGATAATCCTGTCCCGTTGGAATTCGCCTGTTTGAGGATCAGTAAACGCCTG
>JAUUZS010000151.1 GCA_030589835.1 Cyclobacteriaceae bacterium | reverse complement strand
TTCAAGCTGCTGTTTGCAAGCTCATTAAAATAAAAAGATCCAAATACATGAAGTTTTCCTAAAGAGTAGGTGATGCCATTAGAATCAGTTCCAGGCTCAAAATCAACCGGTGTATCAACACCTCTGCAATCTATATTTCCGCTGTAGGCATGATATAGGTCTATGGTCACTTTTGAATTGGATGAAAAGGAATTTTCGTCAAAAATCACATCGTCATAGACCGAAGGCAGTGCATCATGAAAAATAGTGCCCCCTGAAGTAGTAGACCAATGATTTTCATAATCGGACCAATTACCTGATCCTCCTACCCAGTAAAAGGTGGTTTTAAGCGGCGCAGAGATATCCCAACCCATTACATTCCCTAAATCAACAGAACGCAATGCTTTGAAAGTGGCGCCTCCAACAGCGTGCACATCCTCCAAAATTAGTGATGTGGCCTCGGTAGTACCGCTATTTTGGCGCAGGTAGGCTTGTTGTTCAAATTCATCTGATGCTATACGAATTGGCTTGCCGGGAGTACCTTTAGCAATTAGTTGGGTAAATTGTTGAGTGCTTCCATATTGGAGGTCGATATCAGATGCTTCACAAAAAGTAAGCTCGTGAAATGTATTGTCACCATGAAGCGAAATTTTCCCGCATAAGGTGACATCGTAATACGTTAAACTTCCCCCATTAAAATATCCGTCGTATGGATTATTTATCTTAATGTGTGAATTGCCGGTAGACAAGGTATGTATTGCATTCATTTGCCATTTGTTGACCTCAACGACGGAATTCGTCAGATTGATTTTTGCTGAAGATCCTGAGCAGGAAAATACCGGAACCTCAATATATTGGCTTTTTGTATTGAATGTGCCATTACCAACACGCACCTCACCAATAACGCGTAGGGAATCATTCAGGCTCACTGTTCCTATTCCTAACAGGTAAAAGGAGTTACAGATTGGTTGATTTTCTGTTGTAAGTTCAATATCCTTTGAATTTATAAAGGTGAGTTGATTGGCTATAAAAACCCCGGCAGTCTGAAAATCTACATTTTCAGATTTGGCAGCAATAATAAGATTTGCAAGGTTGCTGATGACATTTTCGTTCCATTGTATTGATCCATACACCGTCAGATCCCTTCCTCCTGAAATAATATCTATGGATACCGATGTTGAAACCCCGGAAAAGTCCACGTCATTGACTTCCGCAATAAGAATATCTATTTGTATTGACTGATCATCCTCACTGAAGGAATTGCCATCAAAGAATACATTATCCAGAATAGAAGGTACTCTTCCATGGGTAATGGTGCCGGCAGATGTTTTCATCCAATGCTTTTTATAATCAGACCATTTGCCTGTTCCGCCAACCCAATAAAAATCATCTGCTAAACAGCTCGGGGCGGAGCCTAAAAACAACATCCATAAAGCTGCAGTAAACACGATGACCGCCTTTACAGAAATTTTGATATGTTTTTCGGTTTTCCGCATAATGAACTAAAGGTGAACAGGGCAAAGGATCTTGTATTTATTTCTTAAGCGCAGTCCCAGATATATTTCGTGACTTCCAGAATTGTACTGGTCAATAGTATTACTTCCAAAGTCAAATGCATAGCCAAACTCCAGTAATTGACTGGCAATAAACCGGGAACTCAAAATCACCACATTATTGTTTCGGTAGGTCATTCCTAAACTCACCCGGTTTATAAATGATATCACTACATTATAATCGAGTACTACCGGTGCCGGAGAAAACCATTTTGCAGAAAACGATGGCGTAATAATCAAATCGTATCCCACATGGAATTTGTATCCTCCGGTAAAAATAAAATGGCGGTACGACTCCGTTTCAGATTGGATATAATCCCCAAATGCCATGTTGTATTTCAACAATTGAGCGCCTGAAATACCGGCAAACAGAGCCCTGGTATAAATCCATAAACCCAAGCCGAGGTCGGGATTTATATTGGAATAACGATCTCCGGAAACCGCCACATCATTCGGATCATTAAGGGAAATCTTGCTCTGATCTAAGCTGTTTTGAGTCAATCCCATGGATAGGCCAGCGGCCATTCTGAGCTTTTTGCTGAGTGGAATGTGATATGCATAGCTGCCGTTGGCCTGAATTTTTGAGAAAGGGCCTATTCTGTCGGCGATCAATATAGCTCCTAAACCATGATGAGGCCTGGCGTTATACCCATCGAGATCAACCGTTATTTCATCAATGGAGTATTTTTTTTCTTTAGTAGGATTCACCTTGTCCTGCCCCTCAATATTTCCATGAATAGTTAGCGTCAATGTCTCGGGTGCACCTTCCAGTCCATTCCATTGTGATCGAACACCCGACTTGATATCTACAAAATCTTCAATGCCCGCTACCGCAGGATTTATCAAATAATAATTGTATAAGTAGTGATTGAGGTGTGGCTTTGTCTGGGCAAAGGAAGTCATTGGACCCAGGCTAAATAAAGTTAAGATCAAAGCGCCAACCCTGGCAGACCAAGAATAAGCAAACAAATATTGGAAAACATGGTGATTATTATAAATCATAACCTTGTGTGTATAGCACAATTTCCTACTTCAATAACAGCAATACTTGTTATTTTGTAATAATTGGAATTAAGATTGAATTATAAATAAAGATGAATTTAGTTTTTATAACTAACATAATATAAAATTTATGAATAATTTTTATTCTCAATTGATGTAATTGTAAGGGTGTATATTGTTTATTATACGTTATTTTTCATTGGCAGTCTATTGTTCCGAAAGCAAAAAAGTATAGCAGAGATTACCTGATTTTATGCTCGAAGTTGTCCATCGGTCATCGCATTTATCACTGAATTATTCTAAATTATACAACAGTATCATCCGGTATTTCAATTAAAAATTCTTTAGATTAGCGCATCATACATGAAATTCGCACGCATCAATATGGTGGAAAATAGTGCATGTATAAGATAATTTCATACATACATAAGGCTAAAAAACTAATTTAGAATGCTTATATCAACATAAATTATATCTGATGAAAAAATTATTACTAATACTGGCATCGAGTACTTTTTTACTAAATCACAGCTTTTCACAAACCTCCTTGTGGAAAGTTGAAGGGAAAGGAAACACCTTATACTTAGGAGGATCTGTACACATATTACGACCAGGCGATTATCCATTGCCCCAGGAATATGATGTTGCATTTGGCAAAGCCGAGGCAATTGTTTTGGAAGCAGATATCGAAAAACTTGAAGATCCTGCAATGGCTCAATCTTTATTGGCCAAAGGAATGTATCAGGGAGAAAATAACCTGCAAAACGCCTTAAGTGAAGAAGTGTACGAAAAACTTAAAGCCCAATGTTCAAGCTTATCTATTCCGATTGAGCATTTGTCCCAATTCAAGCCTTCACTTGTTGTCCTTACCCTGACGGTAATGAAAATGCAGAAAATGGGGATTTCAGCAGATGGGATTGATAAACATTATTATGTAAAATCAAAGGCTGAAAATAAAGAAGTATTATTTCTTGAAACTGCGGAAGAGCAAATAGACTTGATCGTGAATATGGGAAAAGGTAATGAAGATGATTTTGTATTGAAATCCCTCAAAGACTTTGAGAATATGGAAAAAGACCTTATAGATCTTATTGCTTCCTGGCGTAATGGTTCCTCAAAGGTAATGAAAAAGGAATTGAAAGAAATGAAAAAAGAATTTCCTGAAATATATCAATCGTTGCTGGTAGATAGAAATAACAAATGGATGCCGAAGATTGATCATTACCTGAGCGATGAGCAGATCGAATTTATTATAGTAGGATCGTTGCATCTTCATGGATCTGATGGTGTCTTGAAAAAATTGAAGGATAAAGGATATTCGGTTAAGCAATTAAAATTATAATATTTCCCAACCTTGCAATGCTATAAATTGTTGGCGGAACGTAAAAAGAGAGCTTCATTTATGGGAGCTGTGAAGAGCAAAATTGTATGGATCTTCATAATAGATATAAAATAAAAAGATATGATCGCAAAAACACCTTCACCACCATATTATGCTGTGATATTTAGTTCTATCAGAACCAGCGGAGATAATGGTTATTCAGAAATGGGTGACGACATGCTTCAGTTGGCAGCAGAGCAAGATGGATTTCTTGGAGTTGAATCAGTTAGGGAAGCCCTGGGAATAACAGTATCCTATTGGAGGGATTTGGAATCGATTAAGCAGTGGAAAGAAAATGCAGTGCATAAATTAGCACAAGAAAAAGGTAAGGCTATTTGGTATAAATCTTTCAAAGCACGTATCTCGAAAGTAGAAAGAGATTATGGATTTGAAAAATAGCTTTAGTCCGGGCTGCAAATTTGAAATATAAAAGGTTCTACTACGAATTTAATGGAAGAGCATAAATTGTGTCAGAAGTCGGAAGACCGGAGACCGAAGTAAAAAAGGTGAAACCCCAATTCAGGAATAAGAAACATGAACGTTTGCTAATTTTGAAAGTCTTTTCTTCCTACTCCTGACTACGGACTTCCGACTTATACCTTAATACTCCTTTCTCAAATGATAATATGCCTCATTCCATCTCAATTCATTTTTAAGGTTGCGAAGACTGGTTTCCTGATCTATTAATGTCATTTCTATATCGAACATATCTGCAAAATCCTCCATAAATTCGGTGTTCACTGCCTGGCTGTAGCAGGTGTGGTGTGCGCCACCGGCAAGTATCCATGAAGCTGCAGCGGTTTTTAAGTTGGGGAGAGGTTGCCAAAGTACACGGGCCACAGGCAAATTAGGCAATGGTTCCTCTATTTCAATGGCCTTTACTTCATTTACCAATAACCTGAATCGATCCCCCAAATCAATAAGGGATGCATTGATGGCATTGCCGGGAGAGGAATTAAATACCAATCGAACCGGATCGTCTTTCCCGCCAATACCCAGAGGATGGATTTCGCAACTGGATTTTCCATCCGCAATAGTCGGGCAAATCTCAAGCATGTGCGATCCTAATACACTATTATTCCCGGGCTTGAAATGGTAGGTATAATCTTCCATGAAGGAAGTCCCTGCTTCCATGCCTGTTGCCATTACCTTCATGGCGCGTACCAAAGCGGCAGTTTTCCAATCTCCTTCTGCCCCAAACCCATATCCATCTGCCATCAACCGTTGAGTGGCAATGCCGGGAAGTTGTGCCAATCCACTAAGATTTTCAAAGGTGTCGGTATACCCTTTAAAATCCCCATCTTCCAGAAATGCCCTTAATCCCAATTCAATTCTTGCAGCCTCTTCCAATGATGATCTTTGAGCACCTCCCGGCCTTAGCGAATCCATCATGGAATACTGTTCATCGTATAGTTCAGTAAGCCTTTTAATCTCCTCATCCGATACCTGTTTCAAAAATACTTCGACATCCCCTAGTCCATACCCATTGACGGAATATCCAAACTTTATTTCTGCCGATACTTTATCGCCCTCCGTTACGGCTACCTGCCGCATATTGTCACCAATTCTGGCGATTTTCATTCCCTGCATGTCTTGCTTAGCACAGGCAACCCGCGACCAGATATTTAATTTTTGAATCACTTCTTCATCCTGCCAATGGCCTACGATCACCTTTCTGTTCAGGCGCATTCTGGAATTGATGAATCCAAATTCCCTGCCTCCGTGAGCAGACTGGTTGAGGTTCATAAAATCCATATCGATGGTTGACCAGGGAATATCCCTGTTGTATTGCGTGTGCAGATGTGCCATGGGCTTTTGCAGGATTTTAAGTCCACCAATCCACATTTTGGCAGGGGAGAAGGTATGCATCCAGGTAATGATCCCTACACAATTATAAGCATTATTGGCTTCCTGACAAAGTTTGAAAATCTCATCAGGAGTTTTCAGGACAGGTTTAACGAGAACTCTGACAGGTATGGTATCCGATTCATTATAGGCTTTGGCGATTTTCTCTGAATGGTCGGCAACTTGCCTTAACGTTTCTTCACCGTAAAGGTGTTGGCTGCCGGTCACAAACCATACTTCGTATTGATCGAGGGATTTTTTCATAGTTTAGTAGAATTGAAATTTGTAGCGTTTAGGATTAATGAACCAGAAATTAAAAGTTTTACAACACTTTCAACTCATAGCTCATCACTTAAAGCTCGAAACCTTATTTCGTTTGACTTTCAATGAAATCGCCAAATGCAGCATACTTTTTATAAAGCGGCTTGTATTTTTCGACATTTTCCTTGATAGGATGATATTCAGCATCAAATCCGCTTCCCATAGCATTTTTTGCAGCCTCAACATTCGGATAGACCCCGGAAGCAGTAGCGGCAAGCATGGCAGCACCTAGTGCTGGAGTCTGCTCTGATTTAGCCACTTTAATTGGCATGTTGAGCACATCAGCCATAGTCTGCATCACAAAAGGTGATTTTTTAGCCACACCTCCGAGAGCGACCACTTTGTGAATTGGGATGCCCTCCTGAAGAAATCGATCCGCAATGGTTTTGGAACCAAAGCAGGTAGCTTCAACAAGCGCTTTAAAAATGTTTGGGGCGTCAGAACCAAGGTTTAATCCCAGGATAGCGCCTTTCAACGCCTGGTTGGCATCTGGTGTTCTTCTGCCATTCATCCAGTCGAGGGCGACAATGCCCGATTCGCCAATTGGAAGTTTTGCTGCTTCTTCTGATAGTTTAGCAACAATCCCATCACTCATTTCTTCAATTAACTTCGCTTTCGTTTCCTCATCGATACTAGACGAATTTTGAAGCAATTCGAGGCTCGGCCACATCAGTACTTTTTTGAACCAGGCATAGATATCTCCAAAAGCAGATTGACCTGCTTCCAGTCCCAACATGCCCGGAACTATAGATCCATCAACCTGACCGCAAATGCCCTTAACAAGTTTGTCTCCGGCTTCTTCGATTGGCGCAACGAGCATATCGCAGGTTGAAGTACCCATCACTTTACTCAAGGTATAGGCTTCTATTTCCCCGCCCACCGCACCTGCATGAGCATCAAATGTGCCTGCTCCGATGATGACAGAGGTAGGCAAACCTAATTTGTTAGCCCATTCCTTTGTGAGCGTTCCAACAGGAATGTCGGCAGTGGCGGTTTCTGAAAATAGTTTGTCTTTTAATCCTGCCAGCAAAGGATCAAGTTTTGTTAAAAACGCTTCGTCAGGCAAACCATTGAAATCATCGTGCCACATGGCCTTATGGCCTGCAGCACATCGGCTGCGTTTGATTTTCAATGGATCAGTCATGTCTGTAAGAATGGCAGGAATCCAATCGCAGTGCTCTACCCATGAAAAAGCAGCTTCCCTTACCTTTTCATCTTCCCGGATCACGTGAATTAACTTTGCCCAAAACCACTCAGATGAATAAATCCCACCTTCATATTTTGTGTAATCCGTACCACCCCAGGTTCTTGCCAATTGATTTATTTCATCTGCCTCTTCCACAGCAGTGTGGTCTTTCCATAATACAAACATCGCATTTGGATTTTCTTCAAACCCAGGTGTCAAGGCCAAAGGGGTTCCATCTTTCGTTACTGCGATTGGTGTTGATCCGGTGGTATCTACAGAAAGTCCGACTACATTTTGAGCAACCGAAGCGTCACACTGAGCCAAGGCCTTTTTAATGGTAGTTTCCAATCCTTCCAGATAGTCCAGCGGATGTTGGCGAAACTGATTTTTTGCAGGAATGCAATACTTTCCTTCTTTCCATCGCGGATAATTATAGGAAGCATTGGCAAGCTCAGTGCCATCCGTGGTATCCACTACAATGGACCGTACAGAGTCCGATCCATAATCTACCCCTATTACATATGTTTTATTTCCCATTACTTAAATTTTTGTTTCTTTTTATAAATTAATTCATGCTGTTACAATTGAATCTTGATGTCGGATTGCACTATCACCCAGAACCCGGCCCCTAGCACCCAGTTCTTATCCTTGCCCATAATACGCATCATCCCCATGTTTTCTTAGGTAATGTTTGTCTAATAGTTCCTGATCTATGGACGATACATTTTTAATTTTCAGGGTATAATATGCCATCTTAGCCACGGTTTCCAGCACGACAGCATTATGGACGGCAGCCTGGGCATCCTTGCCCCAGGAAAATGGCCCATGATTATTTACTAATACGCCTGGAATTGCATTGGGATCCTGGTCGTGAAAAGTTTCTGCTATCACATTCCCTGTTTCTTTCTCGTATGCTGAATTGATTTCAGCGGTAGTTAATTTTCTGGTACACGGAATATTACCATAAAAATAATCGGCATGGGTTGTCCCTAATGCGGGAATTTGTTGACCTGCTTGTGCCCAAATGGTGGCCCATTCGGAATGCGTATGTACAACACCTCCAATATCAGGAAAATTTTTATATAAAATAATGTGCGTTGCGGCATCTGAAGATGGTTTATAATTTCCTTCTACCCCATTTCCATCCAAATCCACCACCACCATATCTTCAGCAGTCATGTTTTTATAGCTGACGCCACTCGGTTTAATTACTACCAAGCCTTTTTCACGATCAATTGCACTAACATTACCCCAGGTGAACGTCACCAGTCCATGCTTCACCAAATCCAAATTAGCCCGGCATACTGTCTTCTTAAGCTTTTTAAGCATATCATTAGATGATTTTATGGTTCTACTCTGAATTAAATGGAAGATAGTAAATTTTGTCAGAAGTCGCCAG
>JAUUZS010000555.1 GCA_030589835.1 Cyclobacteriaceae bacterium | reverse complement strand
ATGCTACTTCCTGTTTGGTGATGGACCTTGTGCGGTGTAGAAGGCAATCCTAATCCCGTTGTTGGGAGCGCTCTATTATCAGGTATCCAACTTATTTCTTATCCGGGCATAAATTTTTCCCCATAGAATGCTCTTCTACTTTTGCCATTAAATGCTTGTACAATATTACGGCAGCAACCCTCACAAAATCGTTCCGAAAAAAAAATCCTTTTATGGCTGTGATTTGAATATTTGAGGTTAAAAATCCTCAATTTCATCTTCAAGCAGAGCGATTAAACTTTCTATTTCGGCATCCAAAGCATTTCTGTATCCGATCACTTCGTTGGTTAAGGTCAATTTCATGGCAATCAGATTTCTTATTCTCTGATCTTCGAGAAATAGGCGGTAATTATTTTCTGGTTCATGGTCGATCCTGATCTCAGGAATAGCTTTAGAAATCATTCTTACGAAATTGAGATCCTCGATTAGCATTCCGTCCATGCGAAGTTGTTGAACCCTCAGTCGATCGTCTACCTGATTGGTCAGATTGTTGATGCTTAATTCCAAATTGGTAAAATGCCGGCGTATTTCTTCATTGTTTATCAGACTGGTTTTTCCTGTATTTTTTATATCGGAATAGGAATTAATAACCGGAACTTCCATTTCCACATTCCAGATAAAGTCAATGAAAACGGAATCAGAATAAAATCCCGGGGGTAGAGAATCACCTAAAGTAGATTGATTCAGAGCCAAAATGCTATACCTTTTTGATTGCATTTCTGAGTGGATAAAGGCTGTGGATTGTTGCTTGGAGTCATTCAGATCATTGAGTAGGTCGACAAGAATCTCATGCTCTTCTCTTTTGACCTTCTGGGTATCACCCCAGCTTTCAAGGGCAAATGCAATTAAAATTCCTACAATGACGGCGAGGGTTTCAAATCCATATCTGAACCAGTCGGACCTTAAATGCTTGAATACTTTCATATTTTTTCTGGATCAAAATAGCTTACCGCATAGGTGGAGATCAGGTCTTCGTACCTGGAGTTGGTCCTGATGTTTTTGTATCGGACATCTCTTTTTAGCCACTCCACTGTGAAGTAATTTGGGATGGAGAGTACTGTTTCCAGATGATCAATGGCCAAATCTGTTTCACCCAGCATATCATAGATCAAGGCCATTTCCAGGTGGGGAGACCCCCCGTAAAATGCATTCTTGGAAAGAGGAAGGATCTCTATGGCTCTCTTACCGGCTTCAATGGCCTCTTTGCGATGTCCCAAACCTGCATGAGCCAATCCCAGCGCACTCTGGTAGCGGTGGTCATCAGGATGTGATTTGATCGATTCCTCCAGGATTTCCATTGCTTTCCCATATTCATCTCTTGCCTGATTTCCCATATTTAGAACGCCATAAAGCTGAGCTGCCAGCAGCTCTTTTGGTGCACGGGCAGCTTTGTGGTCGATTCCATTGGGATATTGTTCAATCAGCCCCAGGGCGGTTTCGTAGTTCCCTTCAAAGATCTCCTGGAAATATAATGCCCATAAATACCAGCTGTGGTCCTTATCAATCTTCTCCAATGCATTCCGGGATTCATCAGTTGCTCCTTTCTCGCTAAAATCGATAAAGGCGCGTGTTAAATGATTCCATGCACCCTCAGGGGCTAAATTCGTAGCCATGGCATTGTACTCCAATGCTTTTTCAAATTGCTGAGTGAAGAAATAACCGAAGGCCAAACTAACTATGCAGCCTACATCTAAGGGGCTGATCGAAACTCCTTTTTCATAGGATGCAATGTATTTGCCCCACTCACCCTTCGCCTCGTACAGGGAGGCTTTGGCTATAAGAACATCCACATTATTATCAAGTTTCTCGGCAGCAAATTCAAAGTAGCTTAAAGCATTAATTTTATCTTCCTGCGCCCAGAGGTAATAATAGCCAATTGCCAATTGGATGTTTGGATTATCTGCATCCAGGGAGATCGCTTTTTCTGCTGCATCTTTCGCCATATTTTTTCTTGCCTCTGTGCGATCACTTTTCAGGTTGTATAATCTGGCATGGCACTTGGCCAACTGTCCGAAAGCTTCGGCAAAGTTCGGATCCAGTTGAACCGCCTCCTCAAAGTACCCTATGGCTTTTCCCCACTCCTGTTTTGAAAAATGTGGTTGATCCAGATAGTATTTACCGCGCTGGTATAGTTGGTATGCTTCCATATTTTCAGTGGGTATGGCACTTATATTCTCTTCATCACTGGGACTCAATTTAGACTTTGTGACATCCGCAATAGCCAACGCCACTTCCCGTTGAATTTTAAAGAGATCTGAAATTGGCCGGTCATAACTTTCGGCCCAGATATGTTCATCGGTCTTTGCGTTGATCAACTGGGCGGTGATTCTTATTTGATCGCCCGACTTCTGTACACTCCCTTCCAGTATGAGTCCCACATTCAGCTTCCGCCCAATTTCAGTAATGGTGGCAGGGTTATCCTTAAATTGCATTACAGAGGTTCGGGAGATTACACGGAATTCATCGATTTTGGCAAGCTGGGTAAGTATATCATCTGTAAGTCCATCACTAAAATACTCCTGGTCGGGGTCATTGCTCATATTTATAAAAGGAAGTACGGCAATGGATTGCTCAATATTTCCGGCATTGCTGCCTCCCGTGATATTAAAAATGCGGTCTGCCAAAAGAAGGGTTACTGCCAGGGAGAGGCCAATAATGATGTATGAATTAAGCCTTCTGGAAGTGGTCTGGGCCAGGGATTTCTCTGGCTTCACATCATCGGTTTTCCGGAATCCTGAAGGCGTCCATTCAAATATATAGGCAAAGACCACCCACAATGGGAAGCCTACAATCAATATGATTAACACAAATTT
>JAUUZS010000395.1 GCA_030589835.1 Cyclobacteriaceae bacterium | reverse complement strand
GTGCGCTATCATGGCTGTGAGGATGCCAAGATGCTCGGTCATCAATCCCATTACTCCTATTACCAAAACCATATATATGCCATAATAGGTCAAGGGCAAATTGAAAGGATTTAAGTATCCATGAATCAGCACAAACAAAATAGCGGTTACCCAAATCCCCAACAAGGGCTGAATGGCTCCTCGAAATAACAGCTCTTCCCCCACTCCCGCACAAACGGAAATGAATACAATTTGTCCAATTGTTAGATTTAAAGGTTTGAAAAGGCTGGTGAAAAAAGCTTTTGTTTTTATCATCATAGGCAACTCCACCAACTGCCAACCGGCTTTTGCTGTAACGACCCCAAATAATATTCCTGCAATGAGCTGAATCCATAAGGGTTCCTTTCCGCTAAGAAAAACCGCTATTCCTATATCTCTTACAAAGGGTATTAAGGCGGCGCCGATGCCTCCCATAACGATTAAAGTCCCGAGGGCCAACCACATTATGATTTTCTTATTGATCATTCTGGAATACGACTTGCCGCTGGTTTATCTAAAAACCAATACATATTGTTGCCTTCATTAAAAACACGGCTGGCAGGATAGCTCAGTGCAATTTCCTCTTTGTTTAATATCTCCTTTACCTTTTCGGCCTTGTTATCTCCTGTTACCAAAAAAGCGATGGAACGGGCACCGTTTATCAGTTTACCAGAAAGGCTAATCCGCTGTTGACCTGAATTGGGATGCGTGGCCAAAACACAAAGATCGTCCGCCTCCCAGAGCTCAATTTGGTGTGGAAAAATAGAAGCTGTATGCCCATCGTCTCCCAAACCCAGAATCACTAAGTCAAAGGATGGCACAGTACCTGTATGACTAATATTGCTCAATTCTTTTTTATATAAATCAATGGCTTGCCACGAAGGCAGCTCTCCCAGTATGCGATGGATGTTTTTTGCCGGGACATCTATATGATCCAGCAAATACGTTTTTGTCATTCCGTAATTAGATTCTTCGTCATCCGGAGGAACACATCGTTCATCCCCCCAATAAAAATGCACTTTTCCCCAATCAATATCGTCGTGATGGTTATTGGCCAAATCTTCAAACCAGGATTTGGGTGTGCTCCCTCCGGAGAGTGCAACAAAAAAATCCCCTTTTTTCAAACTCAATAAACTCATAAAATGCTGAGTAAATGCTTTCACTAGTTTAGGTTTATCTTCAAAAACTAAAACTTTTGGTTTTTTCATGAATTAGAGAATAATTAGGATGTTTTTATTTTGAATTGTTAAAATGAAAAGTAATTGATAATGCATTAATAAAGTTGGAATTAACGACGTAAAATCAATGTTCAGTACACAAGTCAAGGCATTTTCGTACGATCTTTAAACTCTCTAGAAAACCAGCACCTGGCGCCAAGTCCCTAGAACCTAGTCCCCAGAACCTAGCCTCCCGCACCCATCAAAGCTCACAATAAACGCCATCTTCAGCGAGATTTCTACAAGGATAACGCCAGGTAATCTCAGGTTCCTCGATCAATTGGTCTGCCACTTCCGGCCCCCAACTTCCCGCAGGATATCCATAAAGCGGGGCATCGGCATCATTTTTCCAATAGTCCAATATGGGCTGAACAAATTCCCATGCTGCCTCTACAGCATCGCCCCGGGCATAAAGTGTCGCATCGCCAAGCATGGCATCGAGCAGCAATCTTTCATAGGCACTTGGAACATAGGTTTGTCTCAGGTCGGAATAGTGAAAATCCATATTCACATTTTTAACTTCAAAACCTGCTCCGGGAACTTTCACCCCAAATTTCATAAGAATCCCCTCATCCGGCTGTATCCTTATGACAAGCTGGTTCCCGGTATTACAAAAATCTTTATTATCAACAAAAAGTGCATGTGGTGTTGCCTTAAAATGAATTACGATCTCACTTACCCGGGTTGGAAGGTATTTTCCTGTTCGTATATAAAAAGGCACTCCTCCCCACCTCCAGTTATCAATAAAATACTTCATGGCCACATACGTTTCAGTTCTGCTGTTTTGATCTACACCTTGCTCCTCACGATAACCATTCAGCTGCTTGCCCCTCGCCTTGGCGGCTGTATACTGTCCTCGTATGACATGATGCTCTAAATCATGCTGATTAAGAGGCCTCAGGGACTGAAAAACTTTTAATGTTTCAATACGAATAGACGAAGCTTCAATGGTTGTCGGTGGCTCCATCGCCACCAATGCTGCAACTTGCAGCAAATGATTTTGTACCATGTCGCGTAGTGCCCCCGAACCATCATAATACCCACCTCGCCCCTCGACACCGATGCTTTCTGATGTTGTAATCTCTACATGATGGATAAAGTTCCTGTTCCATAGTGGTTCGAAAATTCCATTGGCAAAGCGTGTTACAAGCAAATTTTGAACAGTCTCTTTTCCCAGGTAATGATCGATTCTGTAAAGCTGATCTTCATTGAAATATTTTAGCAAATGCTTATTCAATGCTTTCCCCGTATCCAGATCATATCCGAAAGGTTTCTCGATTATTATTCGCTTCCATCCATGAGCTATGCCGTGTTTGTTCAGCTTATGCTTTGCCAGATTTTCGGGTATCACAGTATAAAGACTTGGAGGGGTGGACAAATAGTAGAGGTAATTGCCTTTTGCTCCTACTTCATGGTCAATGACTTCCAACCTGCTTTTCAGCGTATCATATTCATCAGCGTCAAAAGTATTCAAGGCCTGATAATACACCCCTTTAAGAAACTCATCAATCTTATCTTTGAATTCCCCGGCCAAATTGGCAAAAGACAAAATGCCTTTTTTCATTTTCTCCCTAAATGCGTCATCGCTCAATTTGGTTCGGCTCACTCCTAATATAGCAGACTGATCTGGCAATAGATTTTGAGCGAATAGGTCAAAAAGAGCAGGTACCAATTTGCGATAGGTAAGGTCCCCGGATGCTCCAAATATGACTAATATATGATTTTCTGCTTTGGTCATTGTATGATTATTATATTGCAAAAATGCTTAAAATCTGCCATTATTCTATTACCTCAGACTAACTTTTAGTTCTCCAATTCCTGAAATAATGCCTATAATTAAATTATTTTTTCTCTTTTCGATACAATTTAATAACAGAAAGTACATTCTATTGGTTGAGACATCTAGCAATTTTAATTTTGGCATTCAAAAAAATAATTATTATGTATAGAATTTTTTTAAAATTTATATCAACCGTTTTAATGCTGTTCATGATTGTGAATATTTCAACAGCACAAAAAAAATCCATCTTTAACGGAAAAAACCTTGACGGATGGGAAATATATGGGACAGAAAAATGGTATGTGGAAGATGGTGAGTTGATATGTGAAAGCGGGCCAGATGAAGCTTATGGCTATTTGGCAACAGAAAAACATTATAAGGATTTTGAACTTACCCTGGAATTTTTTCTACTTGCAAATGGCAATAGCGGGGTCTTTTTTCGATCAACCATTGAGGGCACAAAAATAAAAGGTTGGCAAGCCGAGGTAGAACCAAAAGGAGGAGAGTCCGGCGGGATATACGAATCCTATGGAAGAGGCTGGCTGATCAAGCCAACTAAAGATAAGGCTAAGGCACAGAAAGAAGATGCATGGAACAAAATGAAAATTCGTGTCGTCGGCAACAAAGTAACCACCTGGATAAACGGGACGGAGATGATCACGCTTGATGATAATACGATAGGCAAAGCAAACGGTTCCATCGCACTACAGATTCACGATGGCGGTGGCATCAAAGTGAAGTGGAAAAAATTGAAAGTCAAAGAGTTGTAAAAGGCAATTTAAAAAGATCCCCCGTCGTTTCTGGGGTTTTTGTCTTCCCATTTTGTAGCACTTTCTTTTACCTCTTTTTGCCATTCCAGATACTCAACCCACAAATCCTTCGATATATTCGTTTGGTCATTTGCAAGATTGTTATGCTCGCTCAAATCCTGGTCAAGGTTATATAATTCGATAGGTTGATCACCTATTTTTACCAATTTCCAGGGGCCCTTCCTCACTGCGATTTCATCATCCATCTTCCAAAATAGGGTACGGTCAGGAAGGCTTTTATTCTCAAATAAAAGTGAATTGATTTTAATTCCATCTATTGTTTTTCCCTTTGAAATTTCTGCACTGACCAACTCAGCAAAAGTGGGATACAGATCCATGGTGATGGTAGTTTCATCGCTTTCTATTCCCGCATTGATCTTTCCCGGCCACCAGGCAATAAAAGGAACGCGGTGACCACCCTCATAGGCTTCGGCCTTCTGCCCTCGCAAAGGGCCATTGCTAGAGATATTTTTAAACTGATGATTATAATGAATATATCCCCCGTTGTCCGAAGTGAAAATCACCAAGGTATTTTGTTCAAGATTTAATTCTTTCAATGTATTAATGATATCCCCTACACTCTTATCTACAGCTTCCACCATTGCTTTTACATGTGGCTGCACATTTTCCCTGTCAGGGATTATTCCCCATTTATCATTTTCATAGGATTTCCCTTTCTCCCTCTGTGGCGGATCATTTGGCCCCTGCCATGGGAAATGGATGGCCAGATGTGCCACATATAAAAAGAATGGTTTGTCTTTATTTTTTTTGATAAACGCGCTACTGTGCTTGGTAATCAGGTCAACACTATAACCTTTTTCCATGGCCAGTGTGTTGTTATGCTTCCAGTCTTCACGACCCCAGCGATCTATGTGGGAAT
>JAUUZS010000152.1 GCA_030589835.1 Cyclobacteriaceae bacterium | reverse complement strand
ACTTGAGTCTCCAGGAATTCTTGATATTTTTTATCAGAGACAGTTTCTACCTTAATCCAAGATGGTAATGGGTCTCCATATTCTTCGGCAATTTCTGGTGTAGTAATTAACTCTCCATAAATCTTTTCCAAAAGATACAAACCCTCAATCTTTTGAAAAAGAATTAATGTACTCGTATCTGAGATAACTATTTTAGGCATTTGCGATATCTGAATGTAAATCAGAGATTGAATTACTAAAAACTGAAACATTATACCTGCCAAGCAACTCTATAAAAGTTCTCTTTGACAATCCAGCCATTTCAGCAGCCTGCCCTGAAGAAAGTTTTGAATCCTCGTACAACTTAGCAGCTATAAACATTGAAAGGTCATACTCTTTCAGATCCAAATTATCGGGTATATTTAATTGTATTGTTTTCATATCAAAAGTATTTATCCAAAGATACAAAATCTAAATTCGATTTATAACCTGTGCATGTGATTTTGCAGCTTGCCACTAACGCAAATGTAGGTACCGTCCAACTTCGATAAAAATAGCAATATTTGCGTAGATTCAATTTGCAGCGTCCTGTCCAACGAGCCCGTCGCGAAAATGCTATTTTTTTTTCGGTAGCCTTCGTATCAGGCAGCGACAAGCAAATATTGCGGACTGACTCAAATGACATAAATAGAGCGATTTAGAAACGAATTGCGTATGGCAGCATACACGATGTTGAACTGCCCTGGCTAAACTTCATGTTCATGAACACAGGATTCTTATGGCCTTTTGGGTAGAAAACCCTGTTGAAATAGTGATAAAGGAAAGGATTCCCATCGCATATTTGATGAATTTTTTGTTTGCCCTTGATGTCCTTCCTCCCAATTTCTCCTCATCGAAGATAAAAACCCTCAATAAGTGCATAGCAAATCGCCCGGGATGTAGTTCAACATAGACTAATCGCTCGGTCTTGCAGACCGCTCATAGTCCTATTATTGTGGTGCGTTTTATTATTACTTTCCATGTCTTAAATCAATTAAATGATTCTTGACATCAATGGAATAAAGATTTCCGTTATAAATAAGCCTGTAATACCCAATTGCAGGATCTATTTTCTTTAGGAGTTCGGATCGTTCCTTTTTAAATTTTTTCCAGTACTTCTTACGTCTATGGTTACAAATAAAATCAAATCGACCACAATCGAAACTCACTAAAGGAGTGCCAAATTCATATTCAAATAGAGGGATTTGTCCTAAATTTATAATACTATCTTTTGGTAGATTTATTATTGATAATTTATAATGGAAAATAGAATAAATTTTAAGGGAGTCATTTAATAAATGCTCATCACATCTTAACTCGAAATGTCCAGTTGAATCTGTTATAGTTCTTAAATTCTGATTAAATCCGATATAAACTCCTTCTCTTGGATATAATGATTGTCCATCTAAAATTTGTCCTTTTAATAAATAACTTTGCGAAAAGGAGTACTGTCCTATTGACAAAAATAATAGTACTAATAATCCTCGTGTCATTTTCTCATTTGTAATGCACCACAACAATCCAGTATATGCACCTTTTTGAAAAGGTGCATATATTTCTTTTATGCCAGTCATTCATTTTATGCAAGGTATAGTTCCGTATTATGATGATTTTCTCCTTCCCACTCAAAATAGGTCTAAAAATCAAGGAGTAGGGTGTAAAAAAATCAAATTCGTATCGAATCTACTCATTATTTTTTTTAAACCTATGCGGCAATGCAGGATATACTGCGTTGATGACGCTATTATTTTTATAGGACTTGCAAATTATAAATCAATTTTACCAGCTTGTTTTAGCATAAAATCAAGCAACATGCAAGACCACACTAATTCCATACGAAGTACACCTGCTTACGGTAATATCTGTCGCAGTACCTTCATAATTGGTTTAAAAAGACCTCCCCTTACTACAAAACACAGTTGGTTTGTCCTGCTGTAGACTACGGCAAGGCAAACCACGCTGTAAACCTGGAAATGTATCCTCCGGTAATCACTTTTCGATGAAGGAAGCGGTTCCGTAGCCTCCGGAAATCACTTTTCGGTGATGGAAGCGATTCCGGAGCAATATATAATGTAATTCCATGCCTCGCAGGTAGGCTGGCGACTTCTGACACATTTTATTATCTTCCATTAAACTCCGGGAAGAACCTATTTTCTTTCAAACACCAATGGAAAAAACCGGCCTTCCATCTTTGATCCTTTTGGAATAACATTTACTCCTTGCAGAAGTGGCTCATGGCTGTTGGAGTTGGTGCCATCTGCAAACGCATTGAGTACAAAAGCCCTCCTCGATCTTTCAGATTTATTTGCATATGATCCATGAACCGTCAGCGGATGATGAAAGGTAGCATATCCTTTGGGCATTTCTACGGCCACTTTGTTCTTGAACCCTTCTTGCTGATTTGCGGTAAGAAATTCATTCAGCCCTTCCAAATCACCTGCCAAATCGGGCTTATCCAATAGGCCCCATCTATGACTTTTGGGGATATAATGAATGCAACCATTTTCTTTTGATGAATCATCCAGGCCCACCCAACAGGTGAGATGCTGCATGGGCTGGGTTCTTGTCCAATATGAATAGTCCTGGTGCCAGGCAACTACTCCGCCATGCTTTGCGGGTTTACAAAACAATTGATCATGCCAGAATCGCACGGCTTTATTTCCAAGTAATTGACTTGCCGCCATTACAAAAGCGGGATTCCAGATCACATCATGAAAACCTTCGGTGATTCTCCAATGACCCAGCGAATGAAACAATACGGAATCAGCATCTGCAGATTCATTGCTATGGAATTCATAAAACAAGTCATGGCCCGGGTGGGCCGGATCCAGAATTTCGGCAAGCTCGGCAACTAACTTATCTACTTGCCACGCTTCCAATACTTTAATATTAGGTAAATATCCATTTTCATTATAAAAAGAGACTTGTTCTTCAGTCAATCTGTACTCGTTCCATTCAGATTTGCTTTTAGGCCATTGAAACATATCGCCAATCAATCCGTGGATTTTAGATAAATCTTTTGTTTGGGTCATGGGTTTAGTTTTAATAATGGTTCAAATAGGAAATTGATACATTACAAAAAACTTAACATTTATAATATTGTTTGAAGCCAAATCATATTTAAAACAAATTATATCTTGATTCAATCATTAATCAATATTGCATACTCACATTACCAAAAAATAATGTAAAATACTGAAATCAAAACAAGAATAACCAAGGCGCCAATATTAAAAATAGTTGATGATTTCGTGCTGATGGTATCCTCTCGGATTTTAACTTCGAAAACATAGTTATTTCTCAAGCTGATCCCAATGGCCAGGATAACTAAAATCAAAAATGTCATCATCATCCTGTCTAAAAATGCCAGCTCAGGAAAAACTACTTTGAAAACAACAGAAATTGGAATGGTGAGCAATACCGACCATAGGGCTGCGGTTGAGGTGGTGCGCTTCCAGAAAAGTCCTAGTAAGAAAATACACAAAACACCCGGCGTCACAAATCCTGTATATTCCTGGATGAATGAAAATAATTTTCCCATAGAAGCTACGGCCGGGGTAACGATTACTGCTAAGATCAATGCGATTGCCGTGACCCACCTCCCGACCTTAATCAATTCAGTATCGGTGGCGTTTTTATGAATCTGGTTTCGATATACATCCATGGTGAAAATTGTGGCTACACTATTGCACATGGAATTTAAAGAAGAAATGATTGCGGCAATCAAAGCAGCGATGACGAGACCCGAATAACCTACTGGCAATAATTCCCTGATCAGCACCGGAAATGCTTCATCACGGGATTGGATTAAATCTGTATATAAATCACTGGCTATTACGCCCGGCAGGACAATGATTATGGCAACAACTATGGATAGAAAAGAGGCAAAAAGCAATCCTTTTTGAGCCTCACTGATATTTTTCGCCGCTAACGCCCGTTGAATAATATACTGATTACACCCCCAATAACTCAACGCTGCAATCCAAAGACCTCCAAAAAAAACACCTGTCCAGGGCAATTCTTCGTGATCCATTGGTAAAACGGCATGGAACTTATCTTGCTGTAATTCCAATAATTGATTAAAACCTGCTATCATACCGTGCCCCCCATTATTCTCAGCTATTTGAGAAAGACCCAGCCAGACCACCGCCAATCCTCCCAAAATCAAAACGCCAACCTGTACAAAATCTGTCCATGCCACAGCAGACAAACCACCATAAATGGTATAAATCGCCGAAATCGCTGCAAGGGCAATTACGCTATATATTATTGGTATGCCCAAAACAGCATTCAAAGTAATGGCGCCAAGCGACATCACAGAAGTAAGATTTACAAAAATGTACACCAATATCCAGAAAACACTCATTGTGGTACTTACCCGCTTATCATACCGCTTCTCCAAAAACTCTGGCATACTGTAAATTTTACTTTGCAGGAACCTGGGAAGGAAATATTTTCCTACAATCAGAATGGTAATTGATGCTCCGATCAAGGAGTACGATATTACCGCTATTCCACTTTCAAAAGCAGTCCCGTTCATGCCAATTATTTGCTCGGTAGAAATGTTGGAGGCAATGAGCGATGCTCCGATGATCCACCAGGGAAGGGAGCGCCCGGCTAAAAAATAATCTTCTGCATTTCGCTTATGGCCTTTTGGCTTGCGGGAAACATACAGCGCAATCCCGATGACAAGTATAAAATAAGAACCAAAAACGATGTAATCTAATAACTGTAACGACTTCATAATTGCTTGTTGAAGTATGTTAATATTGGTTTATATCATTTTAGTAGAATACGGAAACTATTAAATGTAGCCCGTTGTGTGAATTAACTTACTTCATAGCGAATGCGGAACTTACGGCAATCTGTTAGAGATTAGCACCCGATGCTCGTAACGACGTATATTATTGATTTTATGCAAAAAAATTAATTCACACTATGGGTTAAATGTAAAAATTTTCTATAAATAATTACTCCTTCAGCTCTTTTCAAATGGCGGCATCACCAATTTCATGTAGTGATCTGAAGCTTCCAGTATTCCACCACTATTTTTATAAAAATCCTTTCCAAGATTGAAAACCCCATCTTTAGTATTTGCCCATTCAGACTCAGGAGATGGATGGAAGGTTCGCATTTGCTCCCAGTTAAGGTAGTTCTGGTGTCCATTTGTTTCCATCAAACCCATGCCCCCTAAACCGGGAAATGCAGCGAGCCGCGAAGCGACCACCTTGTTCCACTCCACCAAGATCGGATTTACCGTAAGGTCGGCACAAAAACACGGCACCTTTTTTTCATGTGCTACCTGGGCAATTTTCATGGTCATGCTCATGGTTTTTGCGATGGCTTTCAAGGCTATTGCCCCGTAGCCCATTTCTATTCGCACTAGTGCATCTTTGTCTGTGTGTGCGCTTTCATCAGCGGCCAGGCGAATTTCTATATCGTGGACGTCAATTTCTGCATGTTCAGGAAATGGCTCTTCAATGACTGCAATTTGGTCATACGCCCCTATCTGCTTTGCGTGATCCAATAGTTTAAGTAAAGTCTCCTTTTTCTCATATCTTCCATTGGCGTCAAAATAATAGGGTAGTTTTCCGTCCTTGGTGTAGGTGGTTCTTTTGTCTCCAATAGCTTTGTGGATTGCCGTTAATCTGGCCTTATCTTTTTCCAGCATTTCCTGCTGCGTGCCAGGCTGGCCAATTTTTATTTTCATGAAAAAATAGCCATTATCCACGGCCTCAGTTATTTCACTGATGGGAATATTGTATGCCATCAATGGAATACTTGCAACTTTATCATGTTTATTTGAGAGTGCCGGACGATAAGCTTGTGGGATCAGCTGGTCAAAATTATCGTACCCGTTTTCTTTTGCGTAGAGCATCCATGCTGCATTATCCAGGCCAACCAGCGCATTGAGCGCAAAGGTCATTCTCAAGTCTGAATTAGAAGTCACTTTCTGCGCATATGCATAAAGTTCATCCAATATGGCTTCTTGCAAATCCAGTGGTGTGGTAAATTTCATCCCTTTTACCATCTGCATGGCACGTTCCGTGATGGTGTACATCAGGGCATTTCCTGCAGCTTCAGAATTATTGGCAAATACTTTAGCATCGGACCAAAGTACATTTTGGGTATCCAATCCCAATCCTTTATTTCCGACTTCCGATTGAAGTAAGGAAATGGTTTGCCAAATCTCTGACATATACCCTCCCTTGAAGCCAAAAGGCCTGACCAGGGGTTCACGCTCGAAATTGCTGTTGACATGAGAAATGGTAATTTCTTTATCCACCTTTCCATTGGCATCACATGAATTCAGTAAGGGCGCTGCCATCAAAGATGAGGTTGCCAGGGAGGCAGATTTTACAAATGTTCTTCGCGATATATGCTTATTTAATACTTTCATTTCTGGTATAAATATTTTTTTGTATAGTCCACATCCTGCCGAAGCCTTTTTATGGCAATTTTCATTTTTTCCTTTTTGGGAAGTTTACTTTCCTCTTTTGTAATCAATGCATATTCCGAATGGTTGGAAATCGGGCCATCGATCTTGAGCTCATGATAAATTTTAAAATAGGTTTCAAAATCCACCATTCCTTCCCCCATCTGCGTATTGTGATTTGTCCAGCTTCCTTTATCGTTCTTTTCCCAATAAAAGTCCTTGACCACAGTAGTTCTGATAAAATTCTTGATGCACCTGAAATCATTTTCCCAGGATCTTCCTCCCTCAAATACCGCATGCCGCACGTCGAATTGGCAGCTGATGTATCTGCGGTCCAATCCTTTAAGTGATAGCCATAAATCCCAAATGGATGCTCCGAGTCGGATTCCTGCATGATTCTGATACCCTCCACAAATATTGTATTTGGCATTTTTTTCTTCGAGGCCTTTTAATGTATCATGAAAAATATCAATGTTTTTTTGAATGGAGATGGAATGGTCATAATTCAAGTAGCCCATCCTGTAGTGTTGCACGCCATTATCGGAAAGCGCTTTCAGCAAATCGTCCACTCCTTTGGCCTTTGCGTCTGAAATTTTTGCAACTACCATTGGCATGGAAATTCCGTGCTTTTGAAGGGCTTGCACTGCTTTTGGCAGAACAGAACCTGCCTGTTCCGGTTCCACATGGCCTCCCGGTCTTACCGTAAGATCGGCGCCATCAAAGCCAGCCTCCTTAAGAGCCATTCCTAATTCATCGAAATTCAGCCATTGAAGATGCTTGGTGAAATAGCATATAGGAGGCGTGGATTTTTGATGATTTTGAATTCCACCAAATACGTTTGATTGGATAAAAGGCAAGGTTGCTCCTGCCAAACCTGCCTTTTTTATAAATTCCCGTCTGTTTTCCATATTATAATTTCCAGGGTTTTCTGTATTCGTAATGCAGCAATTCATTGGCCTGGTCATTATTGGTGATTCTTTCTTTCTCCGCATCCCACTCAATCCTGCCCCCGACTTCGAGCGCAATATTTGCCAGGTGAGCAAACGAGGTAGATCTATGGCCCTCTTCTATCGGGCACCACGGTTCATCTTTTGATTTCACACAATCCAAAAAATTCCTCACCAACCTGGCCGAAGAATCTTCTTTTATGCCCAAGTCTCCGAATTTTGCATTTCCCAGGAGTTCCTCTTCGGCAGGAGCTACCAACTCCTTCCAGGACTGAAATTGTCCTGATTTGGATGGTGACACCTTATACCCGTTTTGATCAGCGATTAGGTTTCCTTTTGTGCCGTTAAGTTCTATTTCCCCTCCATTAACGCCTCCACCTCCGCTGGCTTCGTGGATGCTGAATTTGATGATCCTTCCGGAATCAAATTCAAATAGCACTTCCATGGTATCGGGAATATTCCGGTCATCTTTTACCGCATATTTACCCCCGTGAGCTGTAATGGCAGAAGGGGCCTTTTCTCCAACCATCCAACGGATAACATCCATATAATGAACACCCCAATTTCCCATTTGGCTGGAGTATTCCTTCCACCATCTGAAATAGTAGGGTGCGATGTTATACTGATAATCCCGTTTTGCTCTTGGCCCAAGCCACATGTCCCAGTTAAAATCGGTTGGTGGTTGCTCCGGGCTCAATCGTCCAATACCATCAGGATACATATTACTGGTTCGTTGAGCTCTTGCTGTGGTGACCTTGCCTATTAAATCATTCGACACTTCTTTGGACAAATGCTGATATATGGAAGATCCTCTCCTATTCAATCCTACCGCACATACCTGACCGGTTCTTTTTTGCGCTTCTACCAGCTCACGCCCTTCTTTGATGGTAATGGTTAATGGTTTTTCTACATACACATCTTTTCCTGCTTCCATAGCCTGAATAGCTTGAATGGCATGCCAATGATCCGGCGTTGCGATGCACACGGCATCAATATCTTTCTGATCGAGTAGCTCTCTGAAATCTTCATACCTTTTTACCTTGTTTCCAAGATTTTCGCCCATTTTGGGGACTTTCCCGGCGTTGAGGTATCTTTTATCCACCTTCGATCTGTTTCGATTTTTGTATGGTGCATATACATCACAAAGTGCGGCGACTTCTACATCTTTGTTATCTCGAAACCAATTTAACAGCTGACTTCCTCTATTTCCTACTCCAATAAAACCCATCCGGATCGTATCATTTACATGTTGTTTT
>JAUUZS010000449.1 GCA_030589835.1 Cyclobacteriaceae bacterium | reverse complement strand
AGGTGCCTATTTCGGTACTATGAAAGCCGGTCAGCCATCGACCTTGATCTATAATTATCATGATCATAAAGTGTATGCCAGTAATGATGATCAGCATGCCATTCAGGATTACGAAGCACAAATAACGCTTTATGATGTGAATTCTAAAGTGGTCTTTGAGAAGAAAGAAAAAGTAAGTCTTGGAGAAAATGATTATAAAGAATTGCTCAATATTCCTGCACTTAAAGGGCGGCATAAAGTGTATTTTCTGGATATGAAATTAAAAAATGACTCCGGGGAGTTGGTTTCAGATAATTTTTATTGGTTGGCCACTACAAAAGATCAGATGGCCTGGGAAGAATATGTATGGTTCTATACCCCACAAAGCCAATACGCCAATTTCACAGAAATAAATGACATGGAAAAAGTGGAGATCACTGCCACAAAGGAAATTGTAAGCACATGCGATGAGTGGGAGATGGTGGTGACACTCACCAATCCGTCTGACAAGCTGGCCTTTTTCATAGAGTTGAATGCGGTTAAGCAATCAGATGGTGCATCAATACTTCCTGTATTCTGGAGTGATAATTATATCTCTTTGGCACCAGGTGAGAGCAAAACCCTCACCCTCAAATTTTACAACAAAGACCTTGGAGAAGACGAACCTGAAATTATCATCCAGGGGATTAACCTGAAAGATGATCTGAAGATTTAGGATATAAATTAAATGGTTCTACCCTGAATTTAATGGAAGATAATAAGTTGTGTCAGAAGTCAGAAGACCGGAGACCGGAGACCGAAGTAAAAAAAGGCGAAAACAAAATGCAGGAATAAGAACCATTAACATTTGCTGATTTTGGAAATCTTTTCTTCCGACTCCTGACTTCGGACTTCCGGCCATTGGATCAAAGTTTTCCATTAAAGTAACAGTAGAACTAATTAAATTAATCCAACAAAAAAGGCTCTTCTTGGCAGGAAGAGCCTTTTTTGTTGGATTTTAGACCAAATCACACCTCCCCATCTCTTCCGGAAAGGGTCACAAGCTCACTCAACAACCCATTAAATTCATCTGCCTGGAGCAGTTCTTCCATATTCATATGAAAACGATATCGCCAGTAATGGTTCGGATTGCTCGGCACATTGATCTGTTCTGCCTCAGGATTTTCAAAGCGCAGCGTATCATCCATGGCTACCAAATCCTGAATGGGAAATATGGCCCACATCGCCGGTGCATGCAAATGCTGGTTAATCATTTCTCTGGAAATCGATGGTTTGCAAGCCTGAGGTGCTGCGCCAAATGGCCAAGCATATGATTATAAAATTTTTGCGTAAGTTCCTTATCTTCTTCCCACCATCCGCGAATCGTTGACATATCATGACAACTTGGGCTCACCACACTCAGGTAGTTGCTATCGGCAGGATGCCCAAATTCATGGTCAGCATTTTTTGGCATACGCTGAATTTCGAGGTTGAGCAAGCCTAGCTCTTCAAGGACTCCGGGCACACAATCCGGAACCATCCCCAGGTCCTCAGCACACACCAGCATATTGGTGGCATCAATAATTGCGGGAAGCTTCACCATTGCTTTTTCTTTCCAGAATTGTTCCTGTCGTTCGTAGAAATAGTGAATGTAAATTTTGTCGAGCGTAGATTTAGCTGTATCATCCAATTCTTTGTAAGAATAAGTAGAATGCAAGGCAATCCGAGGGTGAAAACCCTGACCGCTGCTGTTTGAATCTTCAAACATAAGCACGTTGGAGATGAGTGTAAAAAGACCATCTTTAATATTTATCAAACCATCTTTATCCTCACTTTCATGGATAATAGGAGCAAAATGATTTGCAACCTTGCGCTGCGTATCATATTCATCTTTCAAATAATAAAAATCTCCTTCCCCTTTATTGAGGAAGCCAACTATTACTTCGTCCTTGTCCACCCCAAAAAGTTCATCCAGCATATACTCCCGGATATGAGGCTTGCAATACCGGATATAATCAAAATCCAATCCACTTAGCTCATACATAAACATCGGGATGGCAGGATTAAATCGCCCCATCAATCCTTCGACAGATTCCATAGGGACTTCCCAAATCCTGAAAAACCCAAGAATATGGTCGATGCGGTAGGCGTCAAAATAGGTGGCCATTTTCGAAAGCCTCTTCCTCCACCAGGCATAGCCATCCCTTGCCATCTCTTCCCAATTATAGGTAGGAAATCCCCAGTTCTGCCCGGATACGGCATAGGCATCCGGTGGTGCGCCTGCCTGGGTATTCATGTTGTAAAGCTTAGGATCTACCCACGCATCGACAGAATTTCTGTAAATGCCAATTGGAATATCTCCCTTCACTACCACTCCCTTTTCCCTGGCATAATCAGCCACTTCCTGCATCTGGAGGTGGAGATGGTATTGAATGAAATAATGCACGGCATAATGATCATAATCCTTATTTTCAGGGCTAACGAGCGCTTCAATTTTTACTTTTTGATACACTGCATATCCTTCCCATTGAGTAAAATCCGGTGTGCCAAATTGGTCTCTCAACCGCGAGAACGCAGCATATGGCAACAGCCAATCTTTGTTTGCTTTAAAAAAAGCTTTAAATCCGGGATCACTCAAAAATTGTGCTTTGTTCTGATCGTATATCTTTTTGTAAAAAGGGGATTTTAATTTCATGACCGCCTCATAATCGATCTCTTTCAGATCATTCAATTCCTTTCCCCTGGCCTGAAATTGCTTCAAAGCCTTTTTGTCTTTCAAGGCCCCCATTGCAGGCAGGTTCAGGTAAATCGGATGAAGTGCAAAAACTGAAATTGCAGCATAAGGATATGAATCCGCCCATCGATGTGTGGCAACGGTATCGTTTATTGGAAGAATCTGAATGATCTTCAAATCGGTCTTTTCTGCCCAATCAATCAGCAGTTTTATATCCAGAAATTCACCTACTCCATAACTGCTCTCCGTCCTTAAAGAAAACACCGGAATAGCTACTCCGGCGCCTTTCCATAACCCATCAGGATTTCTGAACTTCAAATCCGATTTGATCGTAAATTGATCAACGCCGGATCCGGACAGAAACCTGTTTTCGCCATATTCCCATTGCGATAATTTTTTTTGATTGTGATCATAAATGCCATATTTGTATTCTACAAATGATTCCTGATCATCGAGTTGGAATTCAACCTGCCACACGGGGAAATCTGAATCTTGCATCACCAAGGCCTTTTCCGGATTCCAGGCTCCCAAAGACCTGCTGCTTCCCACCACACAAAACGACTGATTTTTCCCGATTCGAGGAGCAATAAGCTGTAAGCGGCAATTCGATTTTTTTATACCTTTCTTTCTTTTTGGCTTAACTCTTTTGAACAAATTTCCTGCAAAAGCCTGTGAAAGCAATGCATTTTCAAGGTCATTATGTGGCCTCCATGCGTCTTCGAGTACCACGGAGGCAGTACTTTTTGGTAACGAATAGTTTCGGGCCGCTCCCCATTCCCAAAGGATATTTTCCTCAGATCCATTTTTAATCAAATACTTATAGCATAGTAGCTTCGTCCCCTCTATATCAACTTCCGCCTCCCATTTCCCATCATGGGTATATTGCATGGGCAATGCCTCTGTAGAATTATCATTTCCCAATTCCAGGCATGACCCGCTCACATACAAATTCTGCCCCCAGTTGGTGTGATAGTTAATTTTAAATTTTATGTTCATTGCCTAAAGCGTAATATTTAATATCAGATTGATTGTTATTGCTTGCTGTATTCCTATATGCGGCGTGAATATAGTAAAAATAAGATGCAGTATTTTGTGGTGTGCTCTCGTGATATCGAAATTACATTTTACCCCTACCGGAATTATTTGGAAGATCCAAAATAATGTCCTCAATCAAAAGAATTAACGCTCGTGTATTGAGCAAATAATAACTACCTTAAAAATCTTTGGCAGCCTCAAGATGCTAATGAGAATGCTGATAAACGTTTTTTTAATAATTTTTTTTGAGGTACCGGAATTATGCGATTAACTTAATTAGAAATGCATATTTCAATTCTTTGAGTAACTCTGTGACTTCTTTGTGTAACTTCGTGAAATAGCTGTTACACAGAGAACCACAGAGAAAGCACAAAGTTCCACAAAGCAAAGTGATTATCATGATAGAAAATGAATTATCAAAAAAGATTATTGGTTGTGCCATTGAAGTACATAAGCAATTAGGCCCAGGATTATTAGAGTCAGCTTATCAGGAATGTTT
>JAUUZS010000526.1 GCA_030589835.1 Cyclobacteriaceae bacterium | reverse complement strand
TTTGATGTGGTTGAGTAAAATGTTGTACACGTTGCTAAAAATACTACTTTATTATAGTCAATCAAAAAGGCTTTTTCGCATCATCTACTATTGGCTTTGTCACAAAATCTTCCAAGAGGACAAAAGTGTAATAATAACTGTTCCATGAATGGCGGTAATCCTGTTTGGTGTTGTCTTAGTATTGAAAGTGAAATAGAATGACGGAACAAACTACAAAATACTGGGAGCTGTACATCAAACAAAAAGATGGCACAATCAAGCCGGAAGAGAAATCGGAGTTAGAAACATGGATCGATCATAATCCAGCTGAATTTCATGGATTTGAGGTAATTTTTCAGGCTACAGAGTCTGAGCAGCCTTCTGCTAAGTGGGATCCGAACGAGCGATGGCAGGAATTGAAAACCATAATCAAAATAGATTCGGATGCACGTGGCGCATGGACCATACGAATATTCCCCTGGATTGCAAGAGTGGCTGCGGCTGTCATTATAGTTCTTGGATTCACATATATTTTCTATCAATATCAAAACTTTTTGTCTGATGATCTGAATATCCAAACTATGGTTCAGACGGATGATTCCGGTCAAAAAGTCGTAAAACTTCCTGATGGCTCTATCATCTGGCTCAATCGAAATTCTGAATTGCTTTATCCTGAAATATTTGATGGAGATACACGGACAATTTACTTAAAAGGAGAGGCATTTTTCGAAGTGACTCCAAATAAAGAAAAACCAACTATTGTACATGCCGGCTCTTCAAAAACCACAGTTTTAGGTACATCCTTTAATTTGCGGGCTTATAGCAAAAAGGATGATGTAAAGCTGACGGTAGTAAGCGGGAAAGTGACATTTGCGCTTGCCGATGATAAAGAAGAAGTGATTGTGCTGCCCGGAAATATGGCAAGTCTTGACAATGAATCTAAGCTCGTTGCACTTGGGCCAATTGTAGATTTGAATTTCCTATCATGGAAAACAAAACATCTTACATTTAATGACAGCTCAATGGCAGAGCTTATAAAACAATTGGAAAGGCATTACGGAATTCAGATAAGCGTTCAGAATCCGGCAATACTGAACTGCAGGTTTACTGGTGATTTTCAGGAAATGGATATAGAAAATGTAATTAAAATAATCACCAGGGCTACTGGAACTACGTATGAATTAATCGAAGGACAATATATAATTATGGGTTCAGGATGTAAATAAATCTATAAATTGGTAGGCTATCAAAACTTCAGTATTGATCCTCATACAATTAAAACCAGGAAAAAGTAAGGGCGAAAAGTCTAATAAGGCGAAGAAATTGATATTTAACAACTAACTTGAAAATAATGAAAACATTATCAACATATAAAAAACCATTGGGATTTGCAATTGCAAAACTGATGTTGGTCTTGATTTTCGTTTTCAGCTCAAATGCAAATTTGATCACTGCGCAAAGCAGTTTGATCCATCTTCATTTTAAAAGGGCAAAAGCAAAGAAGATTGATATGAGATTTGATTTGATCCATAATCTCATCATCATTCCGGCCTTTATCAATGGTTCGGATACACTAAAATTTATTCTTGATACGGGCGTTAGCCATACCATGATCACCAGTCTTAAAGGCTCTCGTGGAACCTCTTTCAATTATGCCAGAGAGATTGAATTGTTTGGTCTCGGCAGTGGCCGTGAAGTTAAGGCATTTCATTCTTTTGGAAATGTAATTGAATTGCCAGGAATCATCGGATTCAATCACAACGTAATTATTCTAAAGGAAGATTTTGACTATCTGTCTCAGGGATTGGGCACACAGATTCATGGTTTATTAGGGTACGATGTATTCAGTAGCTTTATTGTTGAAATTAATTACAAAGCAAAAAAGCTGACACTCTACGATCCAAAGTATTACAAATCAAGAAAAAGGCAAAAAATTCTTAAAAAAGCAGATATCATCAAGATGGAAATCATCCGGCGAAAACCATATATCAGTGCTACAGTATATAATGATGATAGGGAAGGTTCGGATGTGAATTTACTGGTTGACACAGGAGCGAGTCATGCGATCTCCATTTTCAGATCTACCAACGATAAACTGAAAGTTCCCGATAAGTCCTTGTACTCGTATCTGGGCATTGGATTAAGTGGAGATATTTTTGGTTATATTGGCAGAGCCAACAAAATAGCCATTGGTAATTTTAAATTTAAAAAACCTATTGTCACTTATCCTGATGAGGAGTCAGTTCAAATCACCAGTTATGAAAATGACAGAAACGGAAGTCTTGGTGCTGATATTCTGAATAGATTTACCGTGGTATTTGATTATCATGGGAAAGAAATGATTCTGAAACCAAATTCAAATTATAAAGATGAATTTAAGTATAATTTGAGCGGAATTGACGTTACCACACCTATGCCGGATATTCCAATTTTTCAAATATCCATGGTCCGAAAAGGCTCTCCGGCCTGGATTGCCGGACTGGAGAAGGGCGATCAGATTATAATGATCAACGGAATAGAAACTAATGAATTCACATTAAGCAATATCATCCAAATGCTGCAATCCCGGGCCGGCAGACAACTGACGGTAGGTATTCGAAGAGCGAATCAGACGTTTTCAGCTAAGTTTACATTAGAAGATCCAATAAAGTAGGAGGGAGTTGCACGACGGGAGTCAGAAGTCGGAAGACCGGAGTTGAAATGTGAAAGCTAAGAGTTATGAGTTGAGAGCTATGAGTAAAAGGTGAAAAAATAATACCGATAGAAATATCTTTGCGAAATTCCGCGTTTCCTCAGCGCTGCTCTGTGTAACAATTTCCACAAAAGCATTAGAAATCCCTGCCTCGACGGCAGACGGGCATGAAATAGTCAGAATTAGGATTTAAGGATTACAGGATTTCAACTAGTGCGCTTTTCCAAAAGCGTACAATCTACAATAGCATTTGCAATGCCGAAATGTAATTGAAACCCATGAGAACTAAGGGAATTAAAAAGCCTTCCTAATTTAATGTCAAAGCACAGTAAAAGGTATTATAATTCGATGAAAATTGTGGTATTAGGGAGCGTGACCAAGGAAAAAATGGCAAGAATATCTGGCCCCCAATAGATTTAAGGGATTGGTTATTATCGAAAATCACTTTTCAAATCAATAGAGGTTGCCAAAGCTATCACTCTTCCGTCACTCCCAACAGCATTGTAAAAATGATATACAATTCCATCCCATTTTATTACCCATGGTTTATGCGCATAATTTTTATCATAATCTTCTGACGGAAACACTAAATCTTCTCCTTGCCATTCTGTCCAATGCACTAAATCATAGGAACATG
>JAUUZS010000424.1 GCA_030589835.1 Cyclobacteriaceae bacterium | reverse complement strand
ATCATGAAAGCAAACCGCTGTGGTTTGGGACATACAGCCCTAAACCCAAAACGCTCCACCCTTAAAAATTTCAGGGACATATATCTGGAAAAAAAACAAAAAGGGGTAGAATTCGATACAGGATTCAGGCTTGATGAAGCCATGAAAATCGGGAGGTTGGTTACAAATAGAAGTTAATTATTTAGGATATGAATCAAATTGTAAAATTTAAAATAGATGGTAAAGAATGTCAGGGGCAAAAAAGGCAAAGTATTGTTGATGCAGCCAGTGACAATAACATTTACATCCCCACACTCTGCAATATCCCTGGTGTAAAACCTCGGGGAGCATGTCGTATCTGTAGTGTACAGGTCAACGGCAGGCTCATGACAGCTTGTACTTCTCCAATCGCCGAGGGCATGGAGATTGAAAGTAAAACCGCTGACCTTGAAGATTTGCGTAAGTCCATCATCGAACTCCTTTTTACAGAGGGTAATCACTTTTGTCCTTCGTGCGAAAGAAGTGGGAATTGTGAATTGCAAGCCCTGGCCTATCGATATCAAATGCTGGTACCACGGTTCAAATTTCAATTCAATGAAAGAAGCATCGAAGCATCCCATCCTAAATTGATAAAGGATCATAACCGATGCATACTTTGCAAAAGATGCGTCAGGGCCATTAAAGATGACAAAGGCCGGGGTATTTTTGCATTTAAAAGGAGAGGACATCGTGTGGAAATAAATATTGACACAAAACTTTCTAAGGATATGACCGACGCACAGGCACAAAGGGCTACTGAGGTTTGTCCTGTAGGAGCAATCCTAAGAAAAGAACAGGGATTCAAAGATCCTATTGGAAAGAGAAAATATGACCATAATCCTATTGGAACAGAAATTGAAACTTTAGCATAACAATCAGATGAGTAAAATAATAGTTGCAACAACATCTCTGGCAGGTTGCTTTGGCTGCCATATGTCATTGCTGGACATTGATGAAAAAATATTGGACTTAATTGAACTTGTGGAGTTTAATAAATCCCCAATCAACGACATCAAAAAATTCACCAAAATGTGTGACATCGGCCTGATCGAAGGAGGATGCTGCAATGATGAAAATGTACACATACTTAAGGATTTCAGAGCACATTGTAAAACTTTGGTTTCAGTCGGTGAATGTGCCATTATGGGTGGGCTGCCTGCCCTGAGAAATACTATACCGCTACAGGAATGCCTTGATGAAGCCTATTTGAACGGGCCTTCGGTTTTGGGAAACAATGAAAAAGGAATTATACCCAATGATGAAGAATTGCCTGTGCTATTAAACAAAGTATATCCCTGCCATGAAGTGGTGCGGATGGACTATCATTTACCGGGCTGTCCTCCATCAGCAGAATTAATTTGGGAGGCACTTTATGCGCTGATTACTGGCAATCCTTTGAATTTGCCATATGAAGTAGTGAAATTTGATTAAAACACCGACAAGGAAATGGGACAAAAATTAACAATAGAACCAGTCACCAGGGTAGAAGGACACGGAAAAGTGACCATTCACCTGGATGATGATAACAATGTAGTACAAAGCAGATTGCATATTGTAGAATTCCGGGGATTTGAGCGATTTATCCAGGGTAGACCGTATTGGGAGGCTCCCGTACTGGTACAAAGGCTATGTGGCATTTGCCCGGTGAGCCATCATTTGGCTGCAGCAAAAGCGCTGGATGTAATCATTGGGGCAGGTCCTGATGGCCTTACCCCTACCGGGGAAAAAATGAGAAGATTGATGCATTACGGTCAGATGTTTCAGTCACACGCCTTGCACTTTTTCCATCTTGTGAGTCCGGATTTGTTGTTTGGCATTAATGCCAGGCCGGAAAAAAGAAACGTTATTGAAGTAGCAAAAGAGTTTCAGGAATTGGCCGTTCAGGGGGTGATGATGAGAAAGTTTGGCCAGGAAATCATCCGCGCCACTGCCGGCAAAAAAATACATGGGACGGGGGCAATTCCCGGAGGCATCAACAAGAATTTAAGTGTAGAAGAAAGAGACTTTTTCCTTAAAGGTGGCGATACCCAGAATATTGATAAAATGATTGAATGGTCTGTAGACGCCTTGAACTTATTCAAAGGATACCATAAGGAAAACCGTAATTTGGTAGATACTTTCGCCGCCTTCCCATCCAACCACCTAAGTCTGGTGAGAAAAGACGGCGCATTGGATTTTTACCATGGAGTACTTCGTGCTATCGACGAAAAGGGCGATAAGATTCTTCATGATGTTGACTACCAGCATTACCTCGATTATATCGGTGAAGAAGTAAAAACCTGGACTTACATGAAATTTCCATTTCTAAAAAGTATAGGCAAAAAAGATGGTTGGTACCGTGTAGGCCCATTGGCACGACTGAATACATGTGACTTTATCCCTTCTCCTTTGGCGCAAAAGGAATTTGAAGAATACAAAGCATACACCAAAGGAAAGCCAAACAATATGTCGATGCACATGCATTGGGCTCGATTGATTGAAACCCTACATGCTGCTGAAGTGATGAAAGAACTGCTGAACGATACAGATCTTCAAGGAAAGGATTTGGTAGCCAAAGGCAAAAAGGTAAATGAAGGCGTTGGATTGCTCGAGGCACCCCGGGGAACCTTATTCCATCACTATAAAATCGACGATGATGACTTGATTTCAATGTGTAACCTCATCGTTTCTACAACAAACAATAATGAACCGATGAACAGGGCTGTACGGCACGTGGCCGATGAGATGATTTCCGGACAGAAATCCATTAAGGAAGGGATGCTAAATGCTGTTGAGGTAGCTATAAGAGCCTATGATCCTTGCTTGAGTTGTGCAACACATTCACTGGGAAAAATGCCCCTGGAAATAAGTTTGTATGATCATAAGAACACCCTTCTGGATAAAAAGATGGGCTAAGGTTGTAGTAATTTTTGAAAGGCGCCAGAGCATGGTTTTTTTCTACTAAATGCCGAAAATTTGGCGAATAATTTTTCATGAAGAAAGTATTGATATTTGGATATGGCAATCCAGGCAGACAGGATGATGCCCTTGGAGTATTGCTCGTTGAAGCGTTGGAGCAGTGGGCAAAAGAAAAAAACATGGGATCCATAAGTTTCGACTCGAACTATCAATTAAACGTCGAAGATGCATTGACCATTAGCGAATATGATATGGTAATATTCGCTGATGCAAGTGTTGAACCGATTGAGCATTTTGAGGTCACAAAAGTAACTGCCAGTCAAAAGACTGAATTTACCATGCATGCGATGTCGCCAGATTTTGTGTTGCACCTTTGTCAATCCCTTTATACTAAATTTCCAGCAACATATCTGGTACACATTAAAGGCTATGAATTCGAACTAAAAGAAGGATTGACACCAAACGGAAAAGAAAACCTTATTTTAGCCTTTAATTATTTAGATGAGGTCTTTTCAAAACACCCCTTTCCGAAAGATGTATTGGATCGGCAATGTCCCGAGTAGAAAGAAGAAATAAAACATTCAATCTTTACGATTCAAATTTGGGAATCCCTGTCTTATCTAACAGGTTGGTGCGATTCCGACAATTAAAACCTCAGCGTAAAAATGGTGTATATATCGGGCTCTGATTTTACCGAGAGCGTTCCGTGGTGCATCTGCATGATTTGTCTCGACAAGGCCAGGCCAATTCCTGAACCCGATTTTTTTGTGGTATAAAATGGAATAAATATTCTTTCCTGTGCTTCAGGAATAATTCCCGGCCCATTATCTTTCACGTCAAATAAAACCCGCTGATCGCCATCAATCCGAGCCACCAATTCTATTTTTGGCTCTTCAGAATCCCGGATTGCCTCCTTGGCATTTTTCAGCAAATTGATCAATACCATTTCAATAAGCTCTCTGTCGGCGGTGATTTCCAAATCATTAAAAAGAATCGTTACACGAAAATCAATTCCTATTTCTATAAATTCCCTTTTCAGCAACTGGCAGATATGATCAAACAGCTCGTCAATTTTAATTAGGCCAAACTTTGGCTTTGGAATACTTGTATAATCGCGGTAGGCATCTACGAACTTGACTAAGCCCTTGCTCCTGTTTTCAATCGTTTGCAAGCCTTCTTCAAGATCACTGAGTGTTTCGTCAGAAAGTTCAAAAGTATCCTTTCCCGAAGGCTTCAAATCCTCAGCCAATATCTCATTTAGGGTACCGGTTAATGAAGCAATAGGTGTGATGGAATTCATGATTTCATGCCTCAAAACACGCGTCAGGTTTTGCCAGGCTTCCACCTCCTTTGATTCCAGTTCGGAATGAATGTTTTGCATCGCCACCAATTTATATGAATGGCCTCTGAGCTTCAGTTCCGTAGCATGAATTGATAGATTTAATTCACTATTGACCCGGATAAGGGCCTTTTCTCCAGGAATCATTTGCTTCAATTTTTTATAAAGCGTCACATTCTCAGCTAAAATCTCACTGAT
>JAUUZS010000106.1 GCA_030589835.1 Cyclobacteriaceae bacterium | reverse complement strand
TCTCAAGCTCCATGTAAACCTTATAGTAATTATCTCTGAGATAGCGGTAGCTCCTTTTTCCGGCGAGACCATGCTTTTCCAGGACCGGATCAGCCAGACTGTTATCCTTGGCCCCTATATGCCATTTTCCGATGTGTGCCGTTGAATAGCCCCTGGCCTGAAGGTTCTCCGCCAGGTGCATTCCGGGCTTAATTCCCAGTGGCTTAACATGGCCGTTGCCGTATATCCCGAATTTGGTTTGCATCATGCCCGTGGCGATACCGAAACGTGAAGGCGCACACATGTTGGAGGTGGTATGTGCCCGTGAAAAAAGAATACCTTCTCTTGCAAGTCCCGAGATGGTTGGTACCGCCAGTTTTGTGAACTCCAGTGCCTTTTCCGGGGAGTACCCTTCAAGACTGTCGACCAGGTAGACGTAGAAAGGGTCAAAATCGGAGGTCTCAAGGGCATCGTTGTTCACACCGAACTGTCCGTACCCGAAGTCATCCATCATGATGAATAATACATTGGGCTTTTGTTCCTTTCTGCTGCAGGCGATAGCGAAGAGGCAGATTCCCAAAGCCAGAATGAATGACCCCGCTATGCGCGATAAAATTTTCATGGTTTTAGTTTTCTGTGGATTTAGATATAAAAGGGTTTTAGTTGGTTATTTTCATATAGTATGCACCACAAAGTGGATTTAAATCCTTGTCTTCAAACCAGGCTTGCATCTTTTGCTTCCCTTTACAATTTGCATACCGAAGGGACTTTCTTTATTACCAGGGCAAAGGCCTTACCATACTTTCATCAGATCTTTGCAACCTTACATTTATTACCTATTCATATGGCATCCAGATACTCATCTGATGTTCTTCGCGATTATTCCATGCAAAGTAAGGTATCAAAGTAATATCGATCTGTTTATGCCCATTGTCATTTAATTTATGATACAATCCGACATCAACTTTACCAACTTCTTCTTTATAAATAGCTTGAGTCTGAATTAGTTTCATACCTTCAAACACTTCTGTCCCATCGATAATATTAAATTTTGCCTTTTTATTAAGTTTAACATTAAACAGATTCATATCTTCCGGAATATCATTGGACTCAACACAATAAATTATTGGTCCCCTTCGAACTGCTACCTGGTTACGCGTATATTCAACTTTTTCACCTGCCACGAGCATGTCGACTTCAAAAGGGATATTAAATTCTATAACATCACCCTTATTCCATTTTTTATTTACCTGAGCATAACCGGATGATGACATTTTAACATCCTGAACAACTCCATTAATCTTCAGCTCTGGCTCATTTGCCCACCCGGGGATCCTGATACTTATTGACTTTTCTCTTTCTAAATGTGATTCTAAAATTGTAATCTTAATATGGCCATCCCAGGGATAATCTGTTTGCTGGGAAATCACAAATGGCTTTTCATCCAATAAAAATTTAGACTTATTTGAAGCATAATGATGCAATTGTATTCCCTCCTCATTTGTAGTATACACATACCCTTGAATGGAAGCAGTAGTTCGCATAATGTTTGTTGGACAACAAATATGCTTGTACCCCGGATACATGCGTTTATGAGAATCATTTCGCAACAGTTCATGTTCTTCACCATACCATCTAATCGGGTTAGTATAACTCCATCCTTCACCATCTAATTCGACGCCGGAAATAATCGAATTGTATAAATTTAGTTCCATAATATCGGCATATTTAGCTTCACCATGAGCAAGTAGCAAGCGCCAGTTCCAATACATATTTCCAACCTGTCCGCAAGTTTCATTGTAGCACGTTGAATTAGGCAATCTGTACGGGGCGGCAATTCCTTCGTGAATTGGTTCTCCTTCAATTATTCTTCTTTGCCCATCGCCATACTTACGTGTAGCCAATGCTTTACTTTCAGCACTCACACCGCCATTTATAAACATCTTTTTAGTTGTTACATCTTTCCACAAACGATCTAACGCCTCTAATAATTCCATATCGCCGGTTTCCAGATATACATCAGTAGCTCCCGCATACAAATAAGACCAAAAAACAGAATGACCTACTACCTCGTCTTCATCTTTTATAGGTCTCCAATTTTGGTTTTGATCATGTCCACCCTCTGTTTCGCCCCATATTTTTCTATTATCAACACCATTCCAAGTATGGCCACGCCATTCCACAACCATTTTTGCGAGCTCTAGGTATTTTCTATTTCCGGTTTCCCTGAAAAGTTCCACAGCTCCCATTACAATAGATGGGTTTTCCGGAAAATCTATTAACTTTTCATTATTCTCATTAAATAATTCAAATAAGTAATCACCAACTTTAGTCGCCACTTCAATGTAGTTATCCTTACCTGTTGCCCTGTGATGAATAGATGCAGCAGTTAACAAATGTCCCATAACATACATTTCATGATGCTGACGACGCTCCCATCTATCTTTTTGAGTATTGATTACCTGAGTTGCCAGATAACCATCTTCTTGTTGAGCTTTTGAAATAATATCAATGGTTTCATCCACTACATCGCTTAGCTTTCGCCCTTCAAATATATAATCTGGGTTGGTGGCCAAAATATATGAAGCAGTTTCAATCCATTTATGAACCCAGGCATCCATCCAGTCGCAACCTCTATGCTTTAACTCAGACTGTCCGGCAGCAATCTTAAAATTCTCGATAGCGGAAGACTTTTCAGCATCATTAGCCAGATCCCATAATACTTTTAAGCTGACCTCCCTGTTTATTTTTTGCCTGTCAGCCCAGAAACCTTGAGTTAGTGTAACATCATTGATATTCTCACTTCTAAATATAGCATTTGGACTGTGTTTTGTACAGGTAACACTGCACACTTGTGAATACAAACCAGTACTCACAAAGATTAGAATTATTATACTGACAAATATTATTTGGCTATTCTTCATATTAAATGATTCCTGCGGATTGATTTACTAATAATAGCAATATAAAACGTTTTCAATTAAATGTGCAAAAATTAGTTACCCTTTAAAGGAAAGACAGGATTATGGACATGCTCTTTATCCATAATTGCTTTCATATCAGCAATAATGTCCGGGTTCTCTTGCGATACATCAAATTTCTCACCAGGATCTTTTTCCAGATCATATAACTCAATTTTTGTTTTTGATGGATCAAATATATCAAGTCTTACTGCTTTCCAGTTCCCTTTTCGAACTGCTTGTTTACCACCCTGAACATTAAATTCCCAATAGAGATGGTCATGTTTTTTTTGTTCTTTCCCCAATAATTCCGGAAGAAATGATATACCATCTATATTATCCGGGGCTTCAACTTGCGCCATATCACAAAATGTTGGAAGAATATCCCAAAATGCTGAGATATGTTCCGATGTAAGATCAGACTCAACTTTGCCAGGCCAGCGAACAAGCATTGGGACATGAATTCCGCCCTCATATAAATCTCTTTTCATACCACGCCATTTACCATTGCTGTCAAAGTCTTCCGGAACAATTCCACCCTCAGCATGCGCCCCATTATCACTTGTAAAAATGACAATAGTATTATTATCAATACCCAATTCTTTCAATTTTTCAATAATCTCTCCTACCTGATTATCTAGTATAGTTACCATCGCTGCAAAAGCAGCTTTTGGTTCTTCCTGTGGACAATATGCCGGTATATCCATATTAGGACCATATGCGGCCCTTGAGAGATCCTCTGTGTTCCCTCCAGGATATGGTTTCTCATCAAACTTCCCCTGGAATTTTTGCAAAATCTCATCCTGAGGTACTATTAATTCTGCATGAGGTATGGGGGTTGAATAGTATAGGAAAAATGGTTTGCCAGTCTTTTTTGAATTATTTTTTTCAATAAAAGCTAAAGCATTTTCTTGGATCAGATCCGGAGCAAATGTTTTTGTATTTGTCCAGTCATTTCCCTCTAGCTCGACCTTTTTATCATTATGCCATAGGTAAGCAGGATAATAGCGATGGGCATATCGTTGACAATTATAACCATAGAATTCATCAAAAAACACCATTGGATCACTAGCCGATCCTGGTCCGCCAAGTCCCCATTTACCAAACATACCGGAAACATATCCTGCTTTTTTTAGGAGTGTTGGTATCGTTTTAGTTGTTGGGTCCATAGGGGCCTGCCCCTCTGGTTGAATCTCCTGATTTCCTCTAATTTCGGCGTGTCCGGTATGTAGTCCGGTCATCAGAGAATAGCGGGATGGTGCGCAAACAGTACTTCCTGAATAATGATTTAAGAAAACCATACCCTCTTTTGCCAATTTATCAATATTTGGTGTTGAGAATTCATCTTGGCCATTTAAACTCAAATCCCCATAACCAAGATCGTCTGCCAAGATATATACTATGTTTGGTTTGTCACCAAAGGTCTCACTTTGTTCGGGAGCACAACTAGAAAGAAAAAGTGAGGAGGAGATTAAAATTGAAAGGCTAACAAAAACTGTTTTGTCGAACACTGATTTAATTTTGCCTCTAATTGAATTATTACTTTTATCCATTTTAAATTCCTTTAATATTGAGAATTAATTACCTAATCAAAATCTATACTAACTTTTAAGAACAAGCTGCATTTACTTAATATTATTCGTTTCAATAACTCCATTTTTATCAATATCATCAGAGAGATAGATTGACTTTGATGATTTTCTTAAGTCATTATTCATAAACAAAATTTCTTTACTGTCATCAACAACTTTCAAAAATGTACCAGCTCCTTCTGCCGCTTGTGAGTCATGAACAAAAGCGTAATTAACATTACTCAGTTTTATTACGGATTCATCAGATCCTAAAGACTGTCGTCCCTCAAATCCATCAATTTCTATATTATTTGCATTTTCAAATCGTACTGCGCTTCCCCATTCAGCTTTCTCCGGCTGATTCCATGTGAATTTGATATTCCTTAAGGTAATATCTTTTACATATCTGCAGAATATTCCATAAGGTGCTGTATGATGGCCGAAAATATAAAACGGATGTGATGGATTTGCCGACTCAGGTTTTTCTCTTCCACCGCGCATTGTGTAACGAATATTATCAAAAGTTATGTCCTCAATATAACCATCTTCTTGTCCATCAAGAAAAATGGCTCCATCCGAATTAGCTATCACATCGGAAATCAAAATATTTCGGATAACGGGTGGCGGACCACTCTTTGGTTTCATATCAACATTCCATTTTTGCGCCCATGATTTTACCGACCATCTCAATTCTTCGTAGGGTTTAGATCGGGCAAAGACCAGGTTTCCTCCTGAACTGTGTCTCAGAAGATAGTTTATATTAGAAATGGTTACATTTTCAACTAATCCTCCTCTTCCGGGACGAATATTAATAGCTCCACCAGCGTCGAAAATACTGCAATTAGAGATAGTTCCATTTTTTAATCCACTAAGAACAATTGCACTTTCTGTCGTAGAAAAAGTACAATTGCTAAGTGATAAATGCTCCGCTCCGCCTATAACAAGGCAATCATCGCCCGTAGTAAAATTACAATCTGATATACGAATATTGAAACCCGAAACTGCAAGTCCGTCTGTATTAGGTCCATCATCTTCGTAAATTCCCTGCTCAATACTGATCCCCTGAATCTTGACATCATTGCTTCCAAGAACTTTTAACATATGATGCGGGCTGTCTTTAAATTGAATATTTTCTATTAGTACATCAGTACAACCTTCCAACTTTACATAGGTGCCCGGGCGTTTGCTGAATCCATCAGGTGCTGTCATAGCGGCACGTATTTCAATCTCAGTCATAGTTCTAAAATCTTTCGGCCAAAACTCATAACCTCGGCCGTCGATCATCCCTCTCCCGGTTATTGCGACTCCAACCAAATCTTTACCATAAATAAGATGTCTCTGCTGCCGTGCCGAGTGATTGAGCCTCTCCTCTTCAACTGCTTCGAAATCATCAAGGTCCAAACTTCCCAGAATTACTGCTCCACTTTCAATATTAAGAGTGATGTAACTCTTAAGATAAATTGTTCCGGTGAGATATTTTCCCGCAGGGAAGTAGACAATACCTCCGCCCTCATCTGCAACTTTATCAATGAGCTGCTGAATTTTCTCCGTGTTCATGGTTATTCCATCATTTATAACCCCGAAACCCAGGACACTATAGACAGGGATAGAGTCATATGATTTATCCTGTGCTTGTATAAATTTGGAATTCAATGAACAAATCGCCGTAATGATTATCAATTGAATATTAATAATATTTCTTATTAGTTTTTTCATCTTTCAACCCATTTTTAATGATTATAAAATATATTTTTATTTAATGTTTCCGCTTTCAATAACTTCATCACTATCAACATCTTTTACGATATTAAGCGATTTTGATGCCCTTCTTAAGTCATTATTATTAAATAAAATATCTTTGCTGCCCTCTGCCACTTCCAAAAAAGTTCCGGCTCCTTCGGCAGCCAGTTTATTGAGCTGAGGTGTTTTGTTTTCGGAACCGAAAGGGCCGATATCCCCATAGCCCATATCATCTATAAATATGACAACAAAATTGGGCTTTCGCTCGGCAGCCGAACTGACAATGCCCAAGGCAAGGACAAAAAATACAAGCAATATTCTCATAGCACTAAAAACGCTCCAGTAATGACATAATTTTTCATCATTTATTTTCCCTCTTTCGCCCATTTCTTCATCTGGGCAATATTGTCTTCAATAATCTTGGCGCGATCAGGCATTCTTTCTTTGATATTATCCACGTAAACTTTCATGTCGCTGTTGTACATAGCTTCGCTTTCAGGAGCCTGGCCCTGGTCTCCAGTTTCAACAATCCACTTGTTCAGCAGATTGCGCATTTCAACAAGCTTCGCTTCATAGGCTTTATCACCGGCAAGATTTTTGATTTCCCATTTGTCATTATTCAACTCATACAGCTCCTCCGCCGGACGAGTCGCGGCAAAAGCTAAAGCCTGTACGCTATTCATTTTGCCAGCGGCGTAGTAGTCCTTTAGAGACCCCATAAAGGGTTTTGCATCCTTGTAAGCGCAGGGCTGCAGATAAGGTCTTTCCGGATAGAAGTTTCTGATGTACTTAAAGTTTCCTTTTCTAACAGCGCGTATACGATCGACCGTTTCATCGCAGCGATCACGAGCAGATACAACATAATCACGAGCCTTGGCCTGTTCCCCAAAAAGCGTTCTTGCCTGCATGTATTCCGGAATCTCTATCCCGGCGAAGTGTAAAGAAGTCGCAGCCATATCAATGTGCAGAATAAGTTCATCCCTCACAGCAGCTTTTAATTTTTCAGGCGCCCAAACGATAAACGGGACCTTAGTGCCTTCATCATAACAAAACTGCTTACCGCGAACATGACTGACACCATGATCAGTCATAAAGATAATCACCGTGTTATCCAGCTCATTTTCCCTTTCAAGCTTATCCAGAATTCTGCCGACTTGAAGGTCAACAAACTGTACCGTATTCAGATAAGCAGCCCAATCTTCCTGAACAGACTCAATTGCCGGATAGTACGGTGGCAGTTCAAAGTCACCAATTTCAACGGGCTCATATAGTTTTTCAGCAATATCCTTAGGAACGCTATTGCGACGCTTCCCGCCTTTAAGTTGTACCTGAGCAAAAAACGGCTGATTTTTTGCTTTGCCTGACCAATCAGCACCATCGTAAAGGGCTTTGGCATGGTAGACAAAGTTATAGTCCGTCTTACCAACTGCACCTTCAGCGCTGCCATTACACGTATAGTAACCTGCTGCTTTGAACAACTCAGGAATAGTTTTTACTTCCTCAGGAAGATAGATTTTTTCTTTCCCTCGAGAACTTCTATGGTGATGAGCCCCAATTGACGTTTGATACATGCCAGTAATCATAGCTGAACGACACGTAGAACAAACAGGAGCGCTTACGTAAGCACTTGAGAAAACAACGCCTTCTTTAGCTAGACGATCGACATGCGGGGTGCTTACGGATTTCTCACCATTGTAGGCAAAATGAGGCGACATGTCTTCGACGACAAACCAAAGAATATTTGGTCTTTCACCATTTGCTAACAGCTTATGCGATAGCATTACCATTACCATTATCAGACTGAATGAAATTATTTTCTTCATCTTACCAAATACTTTTGATCTGATTAAATTCGAGTGACGTCAGTTTCACATCGCCATCTACATTGATCTCCACATTGTTTGCCTTCGGATCGAGCGCAAAGTGCTCGCTGTAGGAAAAGACGCCCTTGTTGGCGAAGATCTCGATATTACTCCAGTCGATAAGCATACGGATTTTTAGTTTGCCATCCGCATCCGGTTTCAGGTCGAGGTCAGTATCGCTACTTATAACTATCCTTTCACCGTCCTTCATCGTCTTTCTCATACTTCTCCCGACAAGTTTCTGTTCGGCAATTTTGTAGGTGTAACTTTTATTGGCAATGGTGAATGTAATTGTCTTTGCTGTTGTCTTGTTCAAGTCAAACTCAGCCGTCATATCGAATGCTTTTGATTTGATGTCAGAGAGAATATTGTTACCGGGGGTAAGCGTTTTATCGGCAAACGGAGTTGTGTTTGTATACAGCTTGCTGATGGCGGCAATTGGGGTACGCGTTACGTGCGGTACCTCACCATGGTCGGTCCAATGAATCATATCGCTTGATGAAAATGCATGATAGCCGTCCATGTGGTCGTAGTTTCCTCTATCGCCTTCCTGTCGTTGATGGTCTTGTGAGCAATACATCCAAACCACGTTATCCCACATATGTACATCAGGATCGGCAGCACCTATATGGCGAACAAGTGGATTGCCTTCCATTTTGAAATTAACCTTTTCCTGTTCTTTATGTTGGCAAGCAAAGCCTACTCCCATTAGCAGTAAGCCTAATATTATTATGTTCTTTAAATACATATTTTTTATTTTCCGTCTAATTGTTTCTATCAATATGATAATGGTTTCATGCGTGGCTCTTTGGGTAATGTTTCTCCGCCACATTCAATGAATAGTTTTTCCTTTAACATTTCAATTTTCTCAGGATATTTGTCTGCCAGATTAGTGGCCTCGGTATAATCATCGGGCAAAAAATAGAGCTGATAAATATCGGCTGTTTTCTGATATCGAATTTTCCAGCCGTCAGCAGTAACTAAAGCAGGACCATGTTTTGAATTAAACACCACATATTCATGCTTTTCCGAAGAATTTCCAAGTAAAGCTGGCCAATAGGACAAACCATCTTTTTTATGGGGGACTTTTACATCCAGCATATCGGCAAAAGTTGATAGTAGGTCGTAGTTTGCAACCAAAGGATTCAACACTTCTCCTCCTTCGATCTTTCCGGGCCAATGGTAAATGAGCGGTACCCGAACGCCTCCTTCCCAGTTATCGCGTTTTAGCCCTGCCATTCCATCGTTGCCGTTAAAAACATCACCTGCTAAATGGCTGTAAAATTTTGTATTTAGGTTATCAAATTTTTCACCGGTTTGCATATTTCTAACCGGTTTATCTATTTTACCGGGGCTTGGGTAATAAATCTCATGACCGTTATCGGATGTGAAAACGATCAGGGTTTTTTCATAAATCCCTTGTTTTTTCAACTCTTCCACAATTTCTCCAACATGATTGTCAAGCATCTTAACCATCGATGCATAGGCCTTTTCCAGCTCGGTCAGGTCAGGATTATCTCTAAAATCAATATGAATCTCAGGTATAGATGTTGGGCCGTGTGGGAGCTGGGTTGGATGATATAAAAAGAACTTTTCATTTTTGTTATCGCGAATAAATTGAAGCAATTTATCAAGGAAGAGGTTTTGAGAATAATGTTCTTTTCCCTCCATGTTCCAGCGTTCTTCGTAGCCACCGTTTTCGTCGCGCTCACTTTCCTTGC
>JAUUZS010000562.1 GCA_030589835.1 Cyclobacteriaceae bacterium | reverse complement strand
GCCAAATGGTTGGCACATGGATCCGCAGACATTCTCGAAAACGCAAAAGTTTTTACCCACTTTAATGACGCAATCAAAGACCTGGATTTTATAATTGGAACAACAGCAAAAAAAAGAAGTACAAAGCACGATTATTATTCACCAGAGAAAGCCAAAGAACTGGTAGAACGAAAAATCGGAATTATATCAAAAGTGGGTATCGTATTTGGGCGAGAAGAAAGCGGATTAAAAAATGAAGAGCTTCAATGCTGCGATATTGCCTCTTCCATACACCTCAGTAATCCTTATCCCTCTATTAACCTTGCTCAAAGTGTGATGTTATATGCCTATATTTTTTCATCGCTCAATTCCAACTCTGTCTCAGAGGATAGCTCATCAGCTAAAAACATGCGTATTTATCATGAATTAAAATCCAATACACATTATATTTTACAAAAATTAAATATTGATAAAGGTTCTATTTTGCATCACCGAATAATGGAGCGGATAGCAACTGTTAATGTGGATGATGCCCGATTATTTCTTTCTTATGCTAAAAAATTCAGGCAAGAATTTGAATAACACCTTATTTAAGGTATTTTTCGAATCATATTAAACTCGTAAGATGAAAAATCCAATTTATACATTAGTCATTGTTCCCCTAATTACATTATTTATTTCCTGTTCAAGTGAAAGTGATTTAGATAAATCTCCTATTTATCCGGATTCGGATAATGGAGGGATTCTGCTTCCGGATAAATTTGGCGCCATTGTCGTTGCTGATTCACTCGGAAGAGGTCGTCATCTGGCCGTTCATGAAAATGGTGATATCTATGTTCATCTCAGGAAGTTGACCGACGATGGTTTTGGGATATTGGCAATACAAGACACAAGTGGTGATGGCCGTGCAAATATCAAGAAAGGATTTTCAGAAGTTACCGGTACGGGAATTGAAATACATAATGAGTATTTATATTTTTCTTCCAGAACTGAAGTGTTTAGGGCTCCATTGACGAATGGCAGTCTGCTACCTTCAAATAAAATTGATACAATAGTCCATTTTGTGGATGGTGGTGGTCATATGGAAAAACCATTTACATTTGATGGAAAGGGAAATATCCTGGTTAATGTGGGCTCTGAAACCAATGCGTGCATGGAAGTGAAAAGGACAAAGGGATCGATTGGTATTGATCCCTGCATTGAATTGGAAACTAGGGCTGGTATTTGGAAGTTCGACGAAAATATGTTGCATCAGAAGCAAGATTTATCCATGAGGTATGCGACAGGAATACGAAATGCTGTTGCCTTGAATTGGAATACTGAAGTGGACAAACTTTATGCACTGCAACATGGAAGAGATGATCTTCATAAATATTGGCCTGATTTTTTTACTGAAGAACAAAACCTGGAACTTCCGGCGGAAGAATTTATTGATATTGATGAAGGCGATAATTTTGGTTGGCCATATTGCTTTTGGGATGGGTTTAAAAATAAAAAGTTTCTAAATCCGGAATATGGTGGAGATGGTGAGAAAACAGAAAGATGCGAAGGCGTAAAAAAACCAATATTAGCCTTTCCTGGCCATTGGGCTCCCAACGATTTGTTATTTTATAAAGGCGATTTATTCCCTGAAAAATACAAGAATGGGGCATTCATAGCATGGCATGGATCATGGAATCGGCGTGGACATGATCAAGCAGGATATAATATCATATTTGTGCCTATGAAGGATGGCTTACCTTCGGGAAACTGGGAGATTTTTGCAGACGGATTTAAAGGGTCAAAACCCATTGAGAGTTCTGGAGATGCAGTTTTTCGACCTTGTGGCTTGGCTGAAGGTCCTGATGGGTCATTGTATGTCGTGGACTCACAAATTGGACGCCTGTGGAGAATAATGTATTATCCCGAAGGGATCAATACCACTGTGGCCGTTCGTACAGTTAAAGCTGATGTTGAAATAATTGATACTGGAGAAGTAGATAAATCTTTATTGAAGGGAAAAGCAGTTTATGACAATTATTGCCTGCCATGTCATATGAGTAATGGTAAAGGCGCTCCTGGTATGAATCCTCCTTTAACTGGCACCAAATGGGTTCTGGGAAATAAAGAACGGCTAATAAAAGTTGTCCTTCAGGGATTGAGTGAGCCGGTAGAAATCCAGGGCGAAATCTATCAAAATATCATGGCCTCTCACTCATTTTTGTCTGATCAACAAATCGCAGATGTGCTTACTTTTGTAAGGCAAAGTTTTGGAAATAATGCCAGTGATATAAAACCTGAGGAAGTAACAAATGTGAGAAAATCAATTAATTAGTTTTATGGATTTATTCGATCTGAAAGGAAAAATTGCCTTGGTTACAGGAAGCACAGATGGGTTAGGTAAGGCAATTGCCAAAGGATTGGGAAAAGCAGGAGCTTCAATTATTGTAAATGGCCGGTCCTCTGAAGATAAACTGAACCGGGTTGTAGAAGAATTTAAATCAAACGGCATAGTTGCATTTGGTAACTTATGCGATGTGACCAGCGAGGCACAGGTAACAGAAATGGTGAGCAATATTGAAAAAGATGTTGGCTCCATAGATATTTTAATAAATAATGCTGGAATAAATATACGATCCAGGCT
>JAUUZS010000083.1 GCA_030589835.1 Cyclobacteriaceae bacterium | reverse complement strand
ACTATTACTTTACCAGTTCTACATACGGGGCAATTCCTCCAAACGAAGCATTTCCAAAAGCCAAAGAATATGCCATGAAGGCATTGGAAGTTGATATGAACCTTGCTGAGGCGCATGTCGCATTAGGGAACATCAATTTATATTATGATTGGAACTGGAGTGATGCAGAGCAGGAATATAAAAAAGCCCTTCAGCTGAATCCCAACTCCGTTGACGCACTCAATTGGTATTCATTTTTCCTTGTATTTACCAACCGCCATAATGAAGCGCTCAAAAAAGCACAGCAAGCACAAAAGCTTGATCCGCTTTCAGTTTTTATTAATCATTCTGTAGGTGTTGTATATTGCTTTATCGCACAATTCGACGAAGCGATAAATGAAATCAGCCTGGTGCAGAAAATGAACCCTGATTTTTATTTGACGCATTTGCACCTTTCGTTGGCCTATAGTGGTAAATTAATGCTAAAGGAAGCAGTAAGAGAAATGAAAATAGCCGTTGATCTATCCGGTGGGGCGCCAATGATCGTATCGCATCTGGCAATTTTATATTATGAGACAGGACAGCAAAAAGAGGCGGAGAACCTGATCAATGCGCTGGAACAAAAAGCCCAAAAAGAGTATGTGCCTCCATCATGTTTTTTTTCATATTATATACTTCGAGGCGACCTTGAGCAGGGCTCTTGGTGGCTCGAAAAAGCCATAAAAGAGCACGACTATTTCCTTATATGGTTTATATCTTTCCCTGATGGTGTTTTTCGATTTCCTGATGAACCAAGGTTTAACAAGCTACTGAAAAAAGGAGGCTTGAAAAGAATTGGCAAGTAGCTTCCATTTTTTCAGGGTTTATTGTAATGAAGGAATCCAACACGGAATAAAATCCCTCCATAAATTGTTCTGGTAAATATGTGCAGCCAGGTACTGACTCAGCAAATTTCAGAAAGGGCTGGCAGTGAAATGATTGTGCGCAAAATGTTTGTAGGACAAGCAGGTTTCAATGCACAATAAAAATCAGCATAAATGTCAATAGAGTGAGATACTAACATAAGTATTTGTAATTATTCTGATATTTATTATTATTTATTTGGTAATAAAAATATAATTATAGTAATTCAATAATCCAATAATTTTCTAATAGCGTGATTATTAAATTATTATTGGTGTTTTACAGTACATTGACATGTAACTATTAACCAAATAATTTCAGCATAATATATGTTGAAATTAACCTTTATGAACCAAACCACAATTGTCATGAAAAAAGCTCTTTTCAGATTACCAGGCCATTATGCCCGATTTTCCAATTTTAAAACGAAAGCAATACTCCTTATTGTTTTTATGGTTACGCCAATTCTATCTTATGGACAAAGAGTCTATTCGGATATGGCCGTTACCTTTTCTTCCGGATCAGATTACTCAATAGGTATTTCTTATAGCGGGGCTAATGTCGTGGCATGTAGCGATGCTGTGAAATATGAATTTAGCATATTAAAGAATTCCGATACGAATTCTGTAGAGAAATTCACCGGAAGTGGAAGCAAAAGCAGTGGTTCCCTAACGTATGTTGCAGGCCCAAGTAACTCCGGCTGGTGGGGTTTGCGCTACAGCGAATATGAAGATTGTAGCTGGGTGTGGTGTAACTGCGTCGCCTGGGTATGGAGCGGATATCCAAGAGCCAGTAGTTCCGATGACAGAGGTAGTGGCTACAGTGTCCTGACCTATGCCTATACTTCAGCAATAAAATCCCCAACAGGCATCACCGCATCTAACCAGCAATATTTTGACAAAATAAACCTTTCCTGGAGCAAGGGAACAAATATGCCTGATGCTAACGTTTCGTATAAAATTTATCGAGGAACAACACCCTATAACCGATCCTTGGTACACACTGCAACGGGCAGTAAGCGAGCCTGGACCGACAATGCTATTGTGCCAAATGATGTATATTATTATTGGGTAACCACCTCTACCTCATCCTGGGGAGGACATGAATCACCCAGGAATAGTGGAAATGCCAAAATAGGAAGGGCAAAAACCTTTGGTGTGGATGCTTCAGATGGTGCATATACAAGCAGGGTAAAGATAGAATGGGATGATTTGTCGGATTTTGCCGAAGAGATTCGTGTTGAAAGAAGTATCCCAAATTCTTCAAATAAAGAAGAATTGGATATACTAAGCAAAAATGCTAAGGCCTATAGTGACAATGAAGCTATACCGGGATACAATCACACCTATTACATCACACCTATTCAGGAAGTAAGGACCTTCCCGTCCTTGTCTGACCAGGGATACATAAAACCGAATGGCACGATAAAAGGTGCGATAAAATCTTTGCTTGGTGCCGGGGTGAAGGGTGTTACCGTCTGCGCAAAACCGATAACAGCGGGATTGCCGGCAGGGGCTGTCTCCATGCCATCAAGTGGATATTGTGCCACTACCGATATCGATGGATATTTTGAGATCCGTAATATCTACTATTTCGAAGAGGCCGAATTTGAAATTGTTCCCGCAAAGACCGGGCCGGTGGAGCCACATATATTTTCACCCGATACGGTAACGAGAATCATAGATCTGAATTCGAAATTGAGTGCAGGCGTGAATTTTACCGATGAAAGCGTTTTTACCGTTGCCGGAACAATCACCTACCCGGTTTCTTCTACCGGAGCAGATTGCGGTGTGCCTGAGGTAGAAATACTATTTGATGGTGAAAACAGGGGGATTTTTACTGATATTAACGGGGATTGGAGCTATGCCATACAGGATGAAGGCACCTATACCTTCACTCCGGAATTTTTACACCATCAATTTGAAAATTCTTCGGGGCAATCTTCAACGACGATTTTGGTAAATGACGATTTTATCAACCTCGATTTCGAGGATAAACAAGTCGATGATATACAAGTGAAAGTGCAGGGAGGCTGCGGGGATCCTGTCGCCGAAGCCGTAACTTTACGGGTGACATCCCCAAACAACTGTTTCAACAAGACTTACACTACGGATGCCAACGGACTGTTAACCTTGAGCAATTTGGCCGCGAGGGAATACAGTATTCAGGTTATCGCTTTGCAACCTGTAAACTCCGGTATACTCGATCAAATAGGAAATAAGCCTATCATCATTGATCTTACGGTACGTGATACAGCAGAAGTTGTTACGGAGCGCGATAGCCTTCAAATTACTGCTGCAGATACCATATATCTGCCAAATGGCGCAATATCTATTACTCCGGCAGATACGGTACATACCAGCGTGAGCGATACTACACGAGGGGAGGTCATTCCCCGGGCTGATTTTATATACCATTCACCGCTAAACATCGCAGTCGACTTTTCAGATGCCGGGGCCGAGGTTGCAACAGGCTGTACCAACTCTGATGGTGATAACATTATTATCATGGAGCAAAACATTAAGTACAAGTTGGTATTTGATGTGGTAGAGCAATTGGGAAACTGCCCAATTGATGAAGGGGTACTGCGCATCTTTGATTTTGTTAGTGACCACGGCGATGAACCGATCGAGATACCCATAGTCAATGGTTTTGCCACCTACGAAATTGAAGCGGGCTTACCGGAAATTGCCACCAGCGTAGAGCATAACCATGAAAAGTTATTATTTGTTATTCCGGAGATCGGATTTTTGGATGCAGAGCCATTAGAATACTGGATAACCGTAACGGGTGTAAAAACACAAGCTCCTTCTTTTATTACTCAATCACCCGATATGCCAATGTTGATTTTGCATGACCCTCCGGGAGATAACAGCTATTCTTTTGTAGAGAAAGGTTCCGAATTCAAAAGTTTTGAAACCCATGAAATGCTAATTGGTGGTGAAGCGGGTGTCTTTGCGGATTTACTAATAGGCGCTAAAATATTAACTCCTTTTTCATCTACCGGATTCGGGACATTAATTCGCTTTAGCGCAGTTGCCGGACGGGATAACTTCAACCGCAATGGCATTGAAACCACCATTTCATTCAATGAATCCTTTTCCACCTCCGATTTGGACAACCTGACAGGCAATGTAGGGGACGTGTATATTGGTGCGTCATTCAACCAGGTATTTGCTTTTGGTGATGAGCTGACCTACGACAAAAATACCTGTGTGGCAGATGTAGATGTGATACCTACCATTGATGTCAATGGCTTTGCGACCACATTTGTATATACCGAACATCACATCAAAAATACACTGATCCCTAAACTCGGGGAATTAAGAGCTGCAGTTATCGGGGACAGGGATACCACGCAACTGTCGGAAGATGAAAAAATACAGGCAAATCAACTACTGTATGACAGCCTTCACTGGGAAAATGTGATCGCACAAAATACCACCAATAGAGATACCGCGGCTGTTTTTCAGGAAAATATTTCCTTTAATGCCGGCGCTGTGTACAGCAAGGAATACACCTCCAGTACGACAACGTCTACATCTTTTGAATACAATACCTTTGTAAATATAGATTTTGCCGCCGGGATAAAAATTGACAATGAGGCAGGTGCCTGGTTTGACAGTGAATTGGGAGTGACGGCAAAATTCAGATGGGGAACTACCACCAACAAAGGTTCTGACAATAGCAGTAGCAGAACGGTAGGCTATATTCTGGATGACGGGGATATCGGTGATTTTTTTAGCGTTGATGTAAAAGAAGATTTGGCTTATGGCGTACCTTCCTTTACCTTAAAATCGGGTACGAGCAGCTGTCCGCATGAACCGGGGTCCCAACCCAGGGATGATGCACGCATACATATTCTCCCACCTCAGATAAATAATGTGCCTATTGGCGGACAAGCCGTATTTGTGGCCAATTTAACCAATGAAAGTCAGAGTAGGGAAACCAGGGAATACCATGTTCGTGTGGTTTCCACAACCAATCCGGATGGGGCCATTGTCAGCATTGGGGGAAAGCAAATCAATAACAATCCCGCATCTTTTTTCCTTGATTTTAACCAAACGGCGAGCATAGCACTTACTGTGGAGCGAGGGCCTCTTGCGTCCACATATGATTCCATAGGAATAATGATGTTCCCACCTTGCGAATACAGTCTATGGGAAGACAATGGAAACATTACCAGCAGCGATACTGCCTGGATATTTGTGGATTTCCAAAGCCAATGTTCCAATGTGTCTTTGCATCTTCCCGGAGAAAGCTGGCTGGTAAATCAGAATAATAATGATATTTTGAATGTCGCATTTACGGGATATGATTTAAATAATGAAAATCTCGAAAGCATTACCTTGCAATACAAAAAACAAGGGCAGGGCTGGATTGATCAAATCACCTATAAAAAGGAAGATTTATTCGGTAACTTTTACGATTATGCTTTTGATGTGAGCAACCTGGATGATGGCAATTATAGGTTGAGGGCCAAGGCATATTGCGGTATTGAAGGCGGATTGTCTTATTCATCAGAGCAATCCGGCATCATTGACCGCACCTCCCTGGCACCATTTGGCACGCCATCACCGGCCGATGGGTTCCTCCGCTTAGGACAAGAAATAAGTGTTGTTTTTGACAAAGACATCAACTGTGATTTTGGGAGCTATGACCCTGAATTGTCTACGGCATACATCAAATTGTTCTTAAACGATTCTACAGAAATACCCATTACTGTTCAATGTTCCGAAAATCAGGACAGACTGATTCTTGTTCCAGATCAGGACTTATTTATGCAAGCAGAATTAGAGGGCGTTGAGCTTACGGCTATTATCGATAGCATACAGGATAATAATGGAAACGTACAGAAATATTCAACACAATGGTCCTTCCTGGTTAATGTGAGTCCGGTTTCATGGAATCCGGAAGCTGTATTTTTATCTGCCGTAGAAACCGAAGATGTCGTCATCAGCGCCAACCTCAATAACAATGCGGTGTTGAGCAAGGCCTTTACCATTACGCAATGGCCCGATTGGCTTACCCCGTCAGTCACTGCCGCATCTATACTTTCGGGCAACAGTTATAATGTGCAGCTTGATGTGGTTGAGGATTTATTGCCGGGTTTGTATGAGGGGCAGGTCACGGCAATGATTGATGATGTTCCGGAAGTGCTCTACGTTTCATTGGAATTGTATGCGGTAGATATCGGCTGGACCTTATACAGTCCTGACTTTCAATACAACATGAATATTGTGGCACAGTTTAGCTCCGATGAATCGGATGTCGCTTTGTCAACAGGTTTACGGGACAAAATAGCTGCATATATAAATGGAGAGTTACGCGGGATTGGTGAAATATCATTTGTGCCTGAGCTAAATAAATATGCTGCGTTTATTAACGTAAACAGTAACCTCGTCGGGAAAAACGGAAGTTTTTTTGAGGCCGAGGATAACATAGATCATAAAGGAGCCAAGAGTGAGAATGTCACGGATGATGGTGTAAATGCAAAGGCAAGCAAATTAAAAAAGAAGGAATGGATCGAATTTGATGTTTACGTAACGAAAGATGGTACGTATTCGGTGGACCTCAGGGTGTCGAGTAAAAAGTCAGGACAATCTCTTGATTTGTTGGTAGATGGGGATTTAAAAGCAACGCTCGCCGTACCAAATACGGGAGACAAAAGCATCTTTACTACCCTTAACACCAATATTAGCCTGGCAGAAGGAACGCATGTGTTGCGTATCTCTTCACCTGGTTCTGAATTTTACCTTAACTGGTTCAACTTCCCTGAATATCATGTGAGGGATCTTAATGCTGTAGAAGTGATTAAGTTCAGAATGTGGGATGGATTGAACGGTATAGAATATGGTGGGGTAGAAGAATTAACGTTCTTCGCTGATGGTGTTGTTGGTAATGCCCAAGATCCATTTATTATACATCCTGCCGGTGGAATACAGGAAGTTCCTTTAGCTAAAGGATGGACATGGATATCGGTAAACAAAGAAAGTGCCGATATGAGTGTGCAAAAAGTTTTTGAAAGCATCACACCACCGACTTCCTTAAATAACATCACACTGAAATCACAATCTGCATTTTCACAATATACCTTAGGTACCGACTGGCAAGGATCCATAAACGATATAGACATCAGAAAGGCCTACATGATCCATTTAAGTGATATTGCGGATACCCTAAGCATGATTGGCAATACTCCTGAGTCGGATGTTAGTATTTCGTTGACACCAAAATGGAACTGGATAGGTTACCCAAAATCCGGAATAATGGGTGTAAATGATGTGCTCAGTGACGTTGATGCCACCGCAGGAGATATAATAAAAAGCCAATTTGAATTTGCGGAATACAATGACGTCACGGACACCTGGATAGGAGACATGGACTTCTTCCAGCCGGGCAGAGGGTATAAATTATTCGTTTCAAATGCGGGAACTATTGAAGGCTCAAGAATTAGTAATTCCGAAGAATTGCATTTGAAACATGAATACAACATGACCATGACGGCAAACATCGATTTAGGCAGCATTCCGTTTTTAGAAAACCTTAGCCTGCATGCCTACATCAACGGACAGTTCCGGGGAGAAATTCCGGTAGTGTATTCCGATGAACTGGATAAATATATGTCATTTATTATGATCTATGGAGACCGGGCTGATATTGGTGAAGAGGTGCTCGTAAAATTATGGGACAACGAAAATAAAAAGGAGCTGGCATTGTCCCCATCTGACATCACCTTTGGTATCGATCAAATTGAAGGTTCGTTGGCCGATCCGGTTTACTTTAGTATAATAGATAAAGAAAGCGAAGGATTAGTTCCCTATGATCTTAATATATCCATTTATCCTAATCCCTTCGCAAACCAAACGCTTGTCAGTTATTTTATGCCGACAACGTCACGCGTGGTGTTAACAGTAGTAAATTCAATAGGAGAGGAGATCTCCAGGTTCGAGGATATTGAGCAGGAACCCGGGCATTATGAGTTTAATTTTAATGCCAGGGAATTGCCATCTGGTATTTACTTCTGCAATATCGAAACGGACGATTTTTTCGAAACTAAAAAGTTAATATTGATTACCGATTAAGCGTATACATTGGTTATTAAAGGGCTGCCCATTTAATTAATGGGCAGCCCTTTTGTTTTTTAGCAACGTTCAGATTCCGAATAGCTGCAAGGCTCTGAGAGGCATTGATACACTTGTCAATCTTGGCTTATTCAGCCCAAGCCTTATCCTCCGTATCCAAGCTTGTAAAACCAATAACACTATTGCCTTTGCCGTCATCCGAGTCTCATCACGCGGATGGATATGCTCAACCTCATATGTCTTGCCATACACAAACCTGCCTCCTAGTCAGGCGGGAATTGCTTCCGCCAAAGCGGAACCCAAGACCTGAATTAACACTATATGTGATCAGGATATACATATATTTTGTTTTTTCACCTAACTTACCGCCTGAATATTGTTCGAAAGTTAAACTCAACTATTAAGTCCCACATACAGTAATTCGACAAATAATAAACTAAAACTATGCAAACACCCATCAAAAAATTTGTACTGATTGTAATCTCTGTCCTTTTCGCTGTATCAGCCGATGCAAAGCCTGACGATTTTGAGCTAGTAAAAGAAAGGGTGGTTGCTGAACTCATGAAATCAAATATTAATGACGATAGGGTAGAATCTATCTTCAATAAGATGAATGAGCATGGCAGTTTTAAAGACATCAATTATACTGACCTGAGCAGGACAGCAGGATTTCCGCAAAGGAATCATACCTCCAATTTGGTGTACCTGGCAAAGGCCTATAAGAGCAAGACATCAAAGTATTATAAAAGTAAAAAATTAAAAAAACGTATTACCTACGGATTTAAATACTGGGTTGATCATGATTTTGTTGGCGATAATTGGCATAACAATCAAATTTCGACGCCTACAAATTTGGTGAATCTTATGTTGATCGTAGGAGATGAATTGCCAAAGGAACTGGTAGAAAAAGGCCAGCCAATTATTGGCAGGGCACATATGAATGCATCGGGAGCCCGGCCAAGTGGTGATCGAATCGTTATTGCAGGTATCCTGGCCAAAAATTTACTCTTTATCGGCGATCGGAAAGGATTTGATGAAATCATAGAATTGATTGAAGGAGAAGTGAAATTTTCTACGGGAAAGCGGGGAATGCAGCACGACTATAGTTTTCATCACAGAACTGACAGAGTGAACAATACCACATCATATGGATATGGCAAATACGCCAATGCATTTGGTGAGTGGTCGTATTATGTAGCCCATACAAAATTTGCCTTTTCTGTAGAAAAAATCAATCAATTGGTTGATTACTACCTCGATGGAATCTATAAGCAGTTGGTGTATGGAGTGTACACAGACATCAGTGTGAAAAACAGAAGCATCTCTCATAAGGCAAGGTTCGAGCCGCGTGGTACGCATGAAATTGAACGTTTGCTGATGAGTACCGATTATCGAAAAGATGAATTAGAGGAAATCATCAGCTTAAGAAAAGGAGAGGCAACACCATCACGGTCATTTAGTAAATTCTTTTGGCAAACGGAGCATTTTGTGGTACAGCGACCAGGTTATTATACCACGGTGCGCATGTACTCAACCCGCAACAGAAATATGGAGGTGCCGTATAATGGACCGGGAAAAACCACACATCACAGAGCTGACGGAACGAATTATGTTATGCTAAAAGGCGATGAATACCACAATATATGGCCAGTTTACGATTGGCAAAAAATATCGGGTACCACCATCATGCAAAAACCGGAACTCCAAGGGCCTGAAGAAATTCAAAAAGATGGCTTGACCGACTTTGTGGGTGCGGTAACGGATGGGATATATGGAGCCGTTGCATTCGACTTCAGGAGCCCTCATGATATGCTGAAAGCCAAAAAATCCTGGTTTTTCTTTGATGAAGAGTATGTTTGCCTTGGAACAGATATTAATTCCAGACCCAGATTACCGGTGGTAACAACCATTAATCAGGCATTACTAAAAAGCGAAGTGACCATTATGCGGGATGGAAAAATAGAAAAACTCCCAAAAGGCAGTCGCGAATTGGATAACGTGAGTTGGGTGCATCAGGATAAAATCGGATACATTATACCTGAACCGGTAAAAATCAGTTTGTCAAATCAAGCTGAAGAGGGTCGTTGGTCTGATATTACGGATCAAAAAAATATCTCCGATGAACTTGTGCGTGAGGAAGTTTTTACGTTGGGATTCAATCACGGCAAGCGCCCTGATAATGCGTCATATCAATACATTGTTGTGCCTCAGGTGAGCACAGAAGAATTAATGGAAACCGCTGGCGATAATCGCGGTATTGAAATTCTTTCGAACACCTCGGCCATACAGGCAGTAAAAAGCAATACACTACATATTTGTCAGCTTGCATTTTATAAAGCCGGAGAAGTAGAAATCGCTGAGGATTATAAAGTGAGCATGGCCAGCCAGGGAATGGCAATGCTGAAAATGAACGGCAATAGGATAGAGGAATTAACGGAGACCAGCAGCAATAATCGTGATATTGAAATTATTTCAAACACGTCTGATGTACAAGCGGTAAAAAATAATAAACTGGGAATTTGCCAGCTTGCATTTTATAAAGCCGGAGAAGTAGAAATCTCAAATGGCTTCAAATTCAGAATGGACAGCCAGGGTATGGCAATGCTTAAAATGCGTGGTAATAGAATAGAAGAATTAACTATATCTGACCCATCGAGAAAACTAAGCAGAGTGATGATTACTGTTCAGGACATCTACAATGTTAGCGGAGATAATTATATTGCATTTCCAAATAATAACCAAAACAACACATTATTTTTGATAAATTTACCTCAGGGTGTTTATGCGGGTAAAAGTGTAACTATTAAATTGTAGAAGCATTCGCTGGAAATCTTTTTTACATTCTTTGCTATGAGTATGAGAAAAGTGTTTTACGTAATAGTAGCTGCCCTGT
>JAUUZS010000235.1 GCA_030589835.1 Cyclobacteriaceae bacterium | reverse complement strand
CAATACCTGGAAGTATTGGGCCGAAGTGGTGTTGCGGCGGGTGTGGATGGTTTGTTTATCGAAACCCACCCTTGCCCATCAGAAGCGCTTTGCGATGCTGCAAGCCAGCTGGATGTCACTAAGCTGGAAGAGTTTATGAAACCTCTCATTGAAATTCATAATATTGTAACACAATACAGATAAACGTCAAAAAACACACTACAAATGACAAATAACAAACAAATTTTATCGTCATTGCAAGGAACGAAGATTTCTTTCGAGAGGATAGAAAGAGATTGCTTTACCCGAAAAAACGGGATCGCTCTGACGCGAAATTGATTGATGTTTGACAATTGAGCATTTAAATTGAAAAATTGTAAAAATAATCTTACTAAAACATATGGAACTTTATCTTGATTCAGCAGATGTAAATGAAATTAAAGAAGCCTTTGAGCTGGGCTTCCTTAGTGGATTAACTACCACACCAACTTTTATGCACCGTCATGGTATTACGGATATCGATGGTACTATTGTAGAACTTTCTAAGATTGTTCCTATTCTGCAGATTGAAGCTTTGGGGGCGACAGCTGAGGAAATCGTTACTGAAGCAAAGCGACAAACTGACCTTGGACTGGACAAAAGCAAAACGGTGTATAAAATCCCGGTTTCACTAGAGGGATTAAAAGCTTGCAAAATGTTGAGAAACGAAGGGTTTTTAGTAAATGTCCATCTTGTATACACCCTGCAACAAGCATATATGGCCATGGCTGCAGGAGCAACATATGTGTGCCCCCTTGTAGGCAGGTCGCAGGATCAGGGACTCGACGCGATTTCCTTGATCGAGCAATGTGTGGAGACCGTCAACTATTATGGTTACGATACGAAAATCATGTTCTCATCGGTGCGAAGTATTGAGCACGTAAGAAATGGATTGAATGTTGGCGTGCATACCATTACCGCCCCGTGGAAGATTATCAAACAGCTTACTACCAATAACCTTACTGAAATAGGAACAAAGCAATTCTTTGAACACACGAGGCTGATGACCCAGCAGGTAAGGGATATTGTAACTGAGGTGAACCCTACCGTTATTACCTCGGATACCATCCATGATACGCTGGTAAAAATGACCGTAGGCGGTTTTGGGGCAGCGACCATCGTAAATGAAGCCGGCGCACCGATTGATGTTTTTACGGATGGGGATTTACGAAGATTGATCGAAAAAGAGGGAGGAGAGTCAGTAAATAAAAAGGTTGGCGATTTAAACTTCAGCGCTCCAAAATCTATCGAGGCAAGCGCATTATTGATTGATGCTTCGAATTTGTTTAAGGATTCTGAGGTTGACACGCTCATCGTTACAGAAAATAAAAAAGCTATTGGAATGATTGACATTCAGGATCTGATGAAACTGGATCAGGCATAATAGGTAATAGTTGTTAGTTGTTTGTTGTTAGGGAATCGGCAAACAACTATCAACAAACAGCAAACAACAATAATGCAGGAAGATATATTCAGATCCAACGGAGGGGAATTTACCACCGCCTCTAAAGTGCTAACGGATAAGCTACACCACATAAAAGCCATTCTTTTTGATTGGGACGGGGTTTTTAATAGTGGAGTGAAAGGAGAAATTCCGAGTACATTTAATGAAGTGGACAGTATGGGCATTAATATGCTTCGGTTTGGCTACTTCATGATGTTGAGCCATATTCCATATACCGCAATTGTTACCGGGGAAACAAACCAGACTGCCTTCAAATGGGCAAAAAGAGAGAACCTGAACAATGTATATTTTCAGGTGAAACATAAGGCAGATTTGCTGGCTCAGTTAAAAAAAGAGCAGAATATAGAGCCAGATCAGATACTATTTGTATTTGACGACCTCCTTGATCTATCACTCGCAAAAGAAGTCGGAGCACGGTTTTTGGTGAGCAGAAAGGCAAATCCACTGTTCAATGCGTATTGTATTAAAAATGCTTTGTGCGACTACATTACATACTCCTCGGGAAATGAAAATGCTATTCGTGAAATCTCCGAAGTCGTGCTGGATGCACTCGGAAAGTTTAATGAGACGATTGAAGAGCGTATCTTGTTTGACGGGATTTACAGCAAATTCCTAAAAGAAAAAACCATAATTACTACCTCATATAAGAAATCTGAAAACGGAGTTTTTGTTGAAAAGGATTTTAAGCGGATTACATAGCAACAGCCCTTATTGTTGGCGCCTGTTTTACTTTTTTAGTTTTGATATTATCCAAGACTTTATTTCGTCAAAAGTTGCTTTACCCTCTGCTACAGTGATTACAAAATCGTATTTTTCATCTTCATCAGCTGAAATATCAAATCCATCACTTAAAAGTATTAATCTCATCAGCGTATACCCTGTCCTTTTATTCCCATCAATGAATGGGTGATTTTTCACAACACTTTCAAAAATGGCAGCTGCTTTATCAACAGTTGTAGGATATAAATCATTAGTGTCAAAAGTATTGAACGGTCGATGAATTGAGGAATCAAGAAGTTCTTTGTCCCGAACTCCAGACGATCCGCCAAATTTTTCTATTAATAAGCCGTGAATTTTTAATACTTCATCAAGAGAAATCATCTAGCAAGTCTTTCAAGCAATCTTTTGTCTTCTGATAATATTTTTTTGAGGTTATGAGATAATTGGATGGAGTCTGTACTTTTATCTGCAAAATCTTTTAAAATACCATAGATCTCTTCCAGCATATCTTCTGGTACTTTGTCTATAATCTTCTTAATCTCGATTTTAATATTATCTTTTCTCATATATCAAAAATAATAATTTATTTGCAATTTTTATTATACCAGTTGTCGCCAGCTATAGAATGAATTTAAGTACAGGTTCGCATCCTGGCGAAGACCTAAATCGTGCATTTTTTATGATGCACACATATTCCTGGCAATTTCCACATATCACAATATAAGTCCCATACTATTTCTCACGTTTTTCCTTTATAATTCATATTACTGATTAATTTTAGCGAAACAGAAATCATACCTTCGGACATAACATGATTCGCAAAGTTTCCATAGGCACAATTTTGAAACGTATCACGAAGATACTGGCATGGATTATTGCGTCTTTTTTTACCATCCTGTTTCTTGTCTCCTTATTGCTGCTTATTCCTTCAGTTCAAAATTATGTTATAAACAATGCCACAAGCATAATTGGTGAAAAGACGAATATGAAAGTGGAAATTGGCTCCATTCATATCGCTTTTCCTAAAGCCATTAATATTGGCGGTATTTTCATAGAAGATCATGAATCTGATACACTGTTGTATTGTGATAAAATTGTAATCAATACCGATCTTATTCCATTGATCAGGCAAAAAATCAATATCGATTATTTGCTTATCGATGGCCTGAAGGCAAATATTTACAAAAAGCATTCGGATAGTTCATTCAATTTTTCTCCTCTGATCGATGTATTTTCAAATCCGGAAGAGGGAGTTAAGGAAAAATCAGGATCTGCATGGGGAATTGGTTTTGATGAACTCGAATTTAAGAATTTGAAAGCTGACTTTAATAATCAGATAGATTCAAGTGGAATATCATTAAGATTAGGACATTTATTGATTGAGAGCAATTCCGCAGATGTAATTTCAGAAAAACTTGACATCAGAAGGATTGATCTTCATGAGACCTCATTGGCAATTTCGCTTGCTCCCAAATCAAATACGAAAAATCCCAAAGAGCAAAAAAATGCGGCTCCTGAATTTCCATTTGACATCAATCTGGAGGAAATAAATTTGAACGATATCCACTTTTCCCTTACCTCCGCTCATGAAGAATTGACACTTTTTGCCGATCTGCAGCAGGCAAAACTAAGGCCAAAAACCCTTGATTTGAAATCATTCGGTGTAGAATTGGGTCTTCTTCAGGCCGATGGAGTGGATGTGGCGCTAAAAATAATACCTAAGGATTCCACGGATCAAAGCCTGGAATCAGCGCCAACTGATGAAGTTATTGTAAACAACGAATTTACATTTGGCGACTTTCCATGGAAGTTTTTAATTGACAATGTTGATATCTCCAATACATCATACAAAATGGACCTTGGGACTGAGGAGCGGGATAGCACAGGAATGGATTAATGGCATATGGCGTTTCTCGATTTTAACGTTTTGGCAGATAGCGCTTATTTCAATAAAAATAGTACCGGTGCAAAAGTAAAAGAACTTCGGGTAAAGGAGATTTCCGGCGCTGAGCTAACACACGCAGAAGGTGACTTTTACATGGACAACCAGTCAATTAATGCTAAAAATGTAAAATTTTCTACACCAAAAAGCACTGTATTTGGCACTGCCTCAATTGGTTTCACATCCTTACGGGAAATAGGAATATATATCGAAAAGCTCGATATATATTCTGATTTGCAAGGATCTATCCATATCGCGGATATAAAGCCGTTTACTTCCGTTTTGGATCTCTTCCCCTTGCTTGAAAAAATTGATCAGATTGAAGTGAATGCGTTGAAAGTCCATGGAACTTTAGATAAACTACAATTAGAGAATTGTAATGCAGGCATAGGCAATTCAACAATTATCGAAACAAAAGGCTTCATAAAAGGCTTGCCGTCTACAGATTTAGAAATCGTTCTTGAATTGGATACCCTGATCACCTCTGCCGGAGACCTTAATGTATTTTTGCCGGACACCTTAGTTCCAGCCCAAATATTCCTGCCTGAAAATATTGGTTTAGCAGGAACATTTCAATACAGACCCGATTTCATGGGTGGTGATTTAAATATGCGTACCGACTTTGGCGATTTGCTCACCGAGGTTCAATTAAATGGGGAGGAGCTATCAATCAATTTCCATGTTCCATCATTCGATGTCGGACAGTTATTGAACGATAGTATCTATGGGGAAATAGTGCTCGGTGGAGAGTTTAAAAGCAAACAATCAGAAGGTATGGTTAGTGTTTTTACAAGCAAGGTTGATATTCATTCCATGGATATCTTAGAAAATACTTTTGCCAATATTCAAATAGATATGGAGCTTAAGGATAAGCTGTTTTCGTTTAATTCTTCCATCGATGATCCCTTATTGTCCTTTGTTGCACAGGGGGAAGCATTGCTCCGTGATCCATCCAATCATTATAACCTGGAAATCGAGCTGAAAAATGCAGATTTGTATGGCATGAACCTTCTGAAGGAATATATGATGATTTCAGGTAATATTGATATCAACACGGATTTTACTTCCACAGATGATATTGATGGAACTATTATCTTATCAGATATCCATTTGTCCAATGCATTAGAGCGCTACGAAATCAGTGAGATGAAACTCATATCCGATATTAAAAAAGAGTACACCAATTTTGACTTTTCTTCAGATATTTTTAACTCTTCACTTACCGGAAATACCAAAATTGGAGATCTGAAAACTGCATTTAACAACCATATTCACAATTATTTTACGATTCCGGATTCACTGCTGAGTGAAAAAGAGTATCATTTTGAGTTTGATCTATCCATGAAAAAACCTGACTTTTTTACCAATTTCCTTTTTGATGAGCTAAAAGAATTTACCCTTGATACCTGCCATGCAAGTTACGATGGCGCTCATGATTTGTTTGAAGCGGATATCAGAATTCCGCAGCTCAGGTATGCCAATTGGGAGCTGGACGACCTGTCATTTAGCTTAGATTCTGAAGGAGATACGATCTTGTCGCAGTTGGAATTGGGACAGTTTTCATACGATTCTGCCTTTGTGAAAAACATTGTATTTTCCACACAATTTTCGGAACAGAATGCCAATATATTCCTGGCCATCCATGATGTGGAGGATAGTCTCAAGTATAGAATTGAAACCGATGTGACGCATGAGGATAGCGCATACATAATCAGCCTGAATCCTGATAAACTCACCATTGATCACCGGAAATGGCATGTCGATCCCAACAATAAAATAATCATTAAAAACAGGGATCTCAGTATTAAGTCTGCTTTAATATCCTATGAAAATCAGAAAATTTGGATTGAATCCACGCATGATCATTTGAAATTGAATATCGAACAATTCAAATTGCAAAATATAACATCGATCCTGGAAAAGGAGGAGGATCAACAGCTTATAAAAGGGAGTTTGAGTGGATACATCGATGTCACAGATTTATTTGGTAATCCGATGGTTAAAAGTGAGCTCAGCATTAAGGAGTTAAGCTTTTATGATGAAATACTGGGAAATCTCGATGTGTTGTTGGATTATAATCCGCAGGAGGATATTAGCTACGCACTGAACCTGACAAATGATGCAAACTCTATACAACTCGAGGGCAGATCTGATGCGGCATCCCCACAAACGATTTTTAAAGCGACGCTCACAACTGATATCGCTAAGGCGGAGGTTTTTTCAAGCTTAGTGGATGAATATATAACTGGTTTGGAAGGAGGGATACATGGCAAAATAGAAATCATTGGAGAAGCTACGAAACCGAATATTAATGGGCAAATCAATTTCAATGATCTTTCCATGGCCTCCAAAGCTGCGAATGCATTATTGACTGCAAATGGGTCAATTTCGATAGAGGATAACCTGCTTAAATTTAATGACTTCATTATCACAGATAGTCTTCTGAATATAATTTCCATTGAGGGAGGCATTGACGCCAGAAATTATTCGAATCCAATATTTGATTTACAACTGACCTCGCCAGATTTTATGGTGGTGAACAGTAAAGATGATAAGGGCAAAACGATCGTTGGAAAGTTCTTTATGGGAATGGATATAGACATACAAGGAAATCTCTCAAACTTGGTAGTTAATT
>JAUUZS010000345.1 GCA_030589835.1 Cyclobacteriaceae bacterium | reverse complement strand
CAGCAAGCTTCTTGATTGCGCCAAAAGAGCCACCCTGCAGGCCGTAAACCTATCCCTTGCAGGTACACCCATCAATAAAATTTCCATGGCAATGGAAAAGGAAGCGCGAGACAATGACTTTACCATTATTAAGAATCTCTGTAGTCATGGGGTTGGAAAAAGTTTGCATGAACATCCCTGTAACATTATCAATTACTATGATCCTGAAGAAACACTAATCCTGCAAGAGGGCATGGTGATTGCCTGGGAGCCTTATGTTTCTACCGGTGCGGTACGGGCAATAGAACGAGATGACGAGTGGAACCTGACCACACATAATAAAAGCGAGGTGGCTCAATTTGAACATACAGTATTGGTTACGAAAGACAAACCCAAAATCTTAACGGTATTGAAGAAATAATACACCAGTTCAATTAATTGTCGGGCGTGTACCAATAATCTTTAAAAATTGGTTCTCTACTGTTATTTTAATGGAAACCTTTCTAATAAAAGACGGAAGACCGAAGTCAGAAGTCGGAAGAAGAGGCTCCTTGAATAAGCAACTATTAATGTTTCTTAAGCCAACTTTAGACTTTTTACTCGTTTTAACTTCGGTCTCCGGTTTTCCGACATTATTTGTAATTTTTCATTAAATTCAGGGTAGAACCATAAAATTAATGAACGTAACTTCCTGCATTGATATCGAAGGTGCCACCAGTAGCATGATTTGCTAATCCGCTTGCCAGAAAGGCAACAAACTGAGCGATATCTTTGGGTTCGGTCATGTGATCGAGAGCCAAATCGCTTGTTGCATATTCTTCTCCATATTCATCAATAAATTCCTGGGCCATGCCGGTCCGCACAAATCCGGGGGCCACTAAAAAAGCCTTGATTCCATCCTTGCCGTAAGCCCTGGCTATCGAGCGCGTGAGACCAACTATACCCGCTTTTGAAGCTGCATATGCCAGATAGTCTTTTGTATCACCCCTGAATGCTGCTCTCGATGAAATATTTATGATGATTCCTCCTCCAATAGTTTTAAAATGCTGGATTGCCTTCTTGCTTATCAGACCAACAGCATTCAAATTTATATCCATAGTTTGCAGCCAATCATCAATCCAGGCAACATCATCCTTTTCAGGGTCAGATTTTATTGCCACACCGGCATTATTTACCACTACATCAATTTTTTTAAAATCCCTTATCACTTTATTAAAAAATGCATTGACCTCAAGGGCATCTGAAAAATCGCATTGATATACATGTACTTTTGACCCGAGCTTATCCTTTACTTTTTTTGCAAGATTGGTATTTTGATTGTACTGCAAGGCTACTTTGGCTCCACAGTCAACCAACAATTCAGCAATTGATTTGCCAATTCCTCTGCTAGCTCCCGTTACAATTGCATTTTTGTTTTTTAGATTGATTTGCATGTTTGATTGATGTGCTATTATCGATACATTAAATTACAACTATATAGATCATAACCATTATTTTTTTTGAATAGCTTTTTATAATTTTTGTGATTCTGTTGCAAGAATCAATTGGCCGGGAACCGTTTTTCTTTACGAGTAAATGATATTCTATTCGACAAAAATTAAGTAAATTTCAGATACCATCAACAATGAATAATATAACCATGAAAAAACTTGGGATTCTGGTAATCAGAGGATCCGGCAAAACCGGATTTGAACGTCAAAAAAAATTTATTAATCACCTGAATACCCGACTCAAAAAAAATGGTATTCAAACCAATAAACTTGTTTATGAATTTATTGATTGGTATGAACCGATGCAAAGTCAGCAAGAATTACTTATTGAACGGATGTTTGAAAATAAGGAATTGAGATTAAGATCGAAGCTGCTCAGACGATTGCTGATTACCAACATCGCAGACCTGATAAATTTTGGGGGTAAACCCAATTCCACCAATAAGATATATGAGCAAACACAATCCCTGGTATATCAATCCATAAGCAGATTACAAAAGCAGCTTAATAAAAATACGCCATTGATCATCATTGCCTCTTCGATGGGTACTGAAATCATAAACAATTATATCTGGGACAGGCAGCAAGCCGGACAAAATGATCCTAAGGGAACCACTGCTTTTGAGCGATTTGAAACCCTGGTGGGATTGTTTACGCTAGGAAACAATATTCCTATTTTTTCATCATCCGTTAAAATTGAAGACCTTCGGCCTATCCGATTTCCGGCACAAAACATACTTCCGGAACTTAAAAGTATTGCGATTTGGGAGAATTACTATGACAAAAATGATCCTCTGGGCTACCCGATCAAGTTTATAAATAAATATTATGCCGATGCTAAGGTAAGGGATATCCAGATTGGTGTAGGCAATCTGCTGAGCTTTTGGAACCTCTTGTCCCATTTTGGCTACTGGACTTCGAGAAAATTACAAAAACGGATAAGTGACTTCATGATAAAGGTATTTGAAGTAACAAGTTGATTGTAAAATAGTGGTTAAGGGTTAATAAAATTCATATTTCGATACAAAGAAAAATATCAGATCGCTCACTTCATCTTTCCACAATTCCGTGCGGATCAGGCCATTGGCATAATACGTAAAATCAACTTCCTTTTCTCCGGCAATACGATAGCCATGTTCATCATATTCATAGCTAATATTGACTACAAAATCCTCTTCTTCCAGATCAAAATACAATTTGCCTTTTAACAATCCGGATTCATTATAGGTGTATTTAAAATGAGCGTTGTTGCGAGGTATGCCGCTATCTTCCACTTTTTCTTCAATCAGCAGATTTTCCAAATTGTAGGTAAATTTAGAAACACGCTTTTTATCCATATCAGTGCCATAGGTAATGATCTTCCTAATCAAATTCTTAAGACTGTCATATTGGTAATCGATTGTAAAATTTTTATTGAAAATCCTGGAATTTGGTGAAGAACTAAGTTCTGATTTGAGCATGCCAGAATCATATTCATATCGTATTTTCTGGCTTGGCTTAGCCGTTGTCGAAAGTTCCTCCATGCTGAAGGTAAAAATATTTTTTTCCACCAAATCACCATCCTGATTGTAGGCGTACCTAACTATTTCATTAAGCGGAGTATTGCCAAAAGAATCGATATACTGCTGGTCTCTTTTTCCTAAATTAAGAATTCTCTGAGACATTGATTCTTCTATTGGTTGACTTTTTTTATCATATCTGAAAGTTGTAACATTTTCATACGACACCCCTTCCCAAAGAGATAGGATATATTTATTCATGACTTTTCCGTGGCGATCAAATTCCTTTTTGAATACTATTGTGGCCTCTGCAATCGCCGTATCTTTGCTGGCATAATAGCATGAAGAAATAGCTTTTAAATTCAGCTCACTTATTAAAGTGTCGTTATTTTGTATTGGTTCTATTTGGGCAAGCAGAAGAACATCTGAGCAAAATAGAATAACAACAAATACCATCTTTTTCATCGTCAATTTACGATTTGTCCTGAATACGCTCTCCATGTTAGTTTTGGAAAACGGTACAAATTTATTCTATTTTCCCAAAATGCCGAATCATGAGCTGTGAACCCAAGGCCATTAGTACAAATACAATGGTAGGTCACATAGGAATTGATACGAAAAATAATTAATGATCCTTTTAATATCCAGAAAAGCATGCCCGGCCAAGCTCGAGGCTCTTATACTCGCTAATGTCACTTGATAATTTGGGATTAACTAATCAGAATATGCTTACTTGAATACAACAAAAAAGCCTGTAAGTAAATAACCTACAGGCTTTTAAACAATTTTTCAAGCTCCTCCTCTTGGACTCGAATATTGCATTTTAATACTTTTTAATGCTTCACATTTATATATAAACTATTCATTATCTTTGTTTTATGAATTAATGGAATTACCTTAGTTGCATTAAAAAGCAATAAATGTTTCAGTAAAATGTTTCAGTAATAAAATTCATCATGCCAACCTTCAATGTAGAAATCAATAGCAAACCTAAACAAGATGGAAGGTATACCATTCTTATTCGAATCACTCATAACCGAAAACACAAGAGGATTGCTCTTGGGAAATTCATTCCGAAACAATACTTTAACAAAGGAGCCACGTTTGGGCACTGGATCAGGCAATCATACCCAAACGCCAAACAACTGAATAAATTGATTAAGCATCGAATATCGGAACTGGATCAGGCGTTCTCTGAAAATCAATTGAAAGAGAAAGAATCATCCGTTCAATCTGTACTAAATGAAATTAACAATCCAGATCAGGCCGAATTTTTCGTGTACGCAGAAAAAGTAATTAAAAGATGTAGAACGAAAGGCCAGTATCGAACGGCCGAAAAAAGAACACATGTATTGAACAAGATTGAAAAATTTCTAAAAAAGAGAAACCTACATTTTTCAGACTTAACTACCTCTTTTTTAATGGACTATGATGCCTACTTACACAAATTGGGGAATAAAACCAATACTATTCATACGGATTTAAAGGTGATCAAAGCCATCATCAATCAAGCCATAAGTGAAAACATAATAGAACACTCAGAAAATCCATTTCTTTCATATCGCCTAAAAGCTGAAAAAACCTATAAAGAGCGGTTGACTGAGCCAGAAATCGAAAAAATTATTGGCCTTGAATTGGAAGAAGGAACAAAATTATGGCACACCAGAAATTACTTTCTATTTTCTTTCTATTGTGCCGGTGTCCGGTTTGGGGATCTGGCCGTACTAAAATGGAATAACATTAACGAAGGTCGTCTACATTACACAATGAACAAAACTGCAGGAACTGCAGGAGCCATCAAATCCATACCATTAAATAGCAAAGCCAAGGGTATTCTACACTTCTACGATCTTAAAGGGAAGAAAAAAACTCAATATATTTTTCCATTACTAGATAAGTCAATTGATGAAAAAAATATCCCTTTGCTTAAAAAACAAATCTCCAGTAAAAATGCCCAAACCAATAAATTCTTGAAGGAACTAGCTACACTGGCTGAAATTGATAAAAAAGTCTCCTTTCATGTTTCCCGGCATAGTTTCGCGGAAATCGCAAGGAAAAAAACCAATGATCTTTATGGCATTTCCAAAGCGCTTGGTCACTCTGATTTGAAAATTACACAGGGATACCTGGAAGACCTGGACATGGATTCAACGGATAAAACAATGTATAAAATTTTTGGAGATTAGTATGGCAGATTTCGAATTTATACCTGATTACCAGATCGTTAAGAAACATTTCGGTGACCTCTTGCATTATACTAATCAATTCACAAATAATAGAAGTGATCTTTTTCAAGGAGCCCAAACTATTCCTACTGAAT
>JAUUZS010000283.1 GCA_030589835.1 Cyclobacteriaceae bacterium | reverse complement strand
GGTTGAAAATAAGATTGATTCTCCCCATAAGTTACGAAGGAATTAGCGAATACTCCAAAGTCTAATTGATTATATTTCACCTGATTTCCCTTATCTAAAAATCCAACAGTCCAGTACGACTTTTTCAATAAATACTTCTCCTTTTATTTATGCTTGCCACTTCATTCAGCTCCTGCAACGGCCACATTCCATAATTTACCCAATTCCTAATCGCATATATTAAGTTGCAGATAAGCAATCAATTCCCTACTTTAAGGATACCTAAACATGTCGGCCTCAAGGGAATTCAGTCAACGTACAAAGCATCAATACATTATGAAATATTCTATCTACGCATTTTTAATATTACTTTTTGCCATCCTCTCTTTCATTCAGTTCTCTTGCACCACCACCACTAATGGAGATCATCCGGACTTGGATGCGCTTCTGAATTCCCGAAGGGTACTCCTGCCTAATGGCTGGTCGCTTTCGGTTCCCGGAGAATCTATACCACTCGGAGATTTCCCGCTTAACCTGGCTGCATCAAAAGACGGTCAGATGCTGGCCGTTACCAATAACGGTGTAAGCGAGCAATCGATTATGCTTATTGATCCCAATACATTGAAAATAAAGCGCAAGAAAATAATCCCCTCAGCGTGGTATGGGCTTGCATTTAATGCTGATCATTCCCAACTTTTTGTCTCCGGAGGAAATGATAACCTGATCCGGATTTATAACACTTCTGGTAAAAAATTAAAGGAAGTAGATGCTATAGTCCTTGGAAAGCCATGGCCCGAAAAGATCTCTCCGACGGGATTGACATTAGATCATAAAAACGAAAATGTATATGTCGCCACCAAAGACGACAGTGCACTCTACAAAGTCAACTTGATAAGCCGTGAAACTGACCGACTTTTTCTTGGTCATGAGGCTTATCGCTGTATGTTTTCACATGATGGATCGGTTTTATATGTTTCACTCTGGGGTGGTAATGCCATTGCTTTTATCGATCCTGAAAATCTTTCTGTTTTAAATACCATTTCTGTAGGCAGCAATCCGAATGACCTGGTACTCACCCATGACGGGAAATACCTCTTCACCTCGTGTGCCAATGATAATTCAGTGCATGTGATTGATACGGAATCGGAAAAGGTTATTGAGAAATTGCATACTGCGTGTTTCCCTGATGCCCCGGCCGGTAGCACTCCGAATGCCCTTGCGCTTTCGGAAGACAGCAAACGGCTTTATGTGGCCAATGCAGATAACAATAGCCTTGCCGTATTTGATATTTCAGAAGTAGGGGAAAGTAGAAGCCTGGGATTTAGTCCCACGGGTTGGTATCCTACATCCGTCAAGGTGCTTAATGGTAAAATTTTTGTAACGAATGGCAAAGGATCTGCCTCTTTTGCAAATCCCAGAGGGCCCAATCCTTATTTGCCAAGAAAGGATACCACCCAATATATAGGAAGCATGTACAAGGGTAGCATAACGATGATCGATGAACCGGATGATAATACACTGAATGCTTACACCAAAGCAGTGTATAAAAACACCCCCTATTCCAAGGAATTGGAACTTCAGTATACCGGTGAAGAGGGAAATCCCATTCCTCAAAAAGTAGGTGATCCCAGCCCGATCAAATATGTATTTTATATCATTAAGGAAAACCGGACCTATGATCAGGTGCTTGGTGATATGCCCGAAGGAAACGGCGACCCGGGGCTCTGTCTGTTTCCCAGGGTGGTAACCCCAAATCAACATAAACTGGCACAAGATTTTGTGCTTATGGATAATTTTTATGTAAATGCAGAAGTGAGTGCCGATGGGCATAACTGGTCTATGGCTGCCTATGCAAACGATTTTGTGGAAAAAACCTGGCCAACAAGATATGGTGGACGCGGCGGGTTGAATGACACAAAAGGCATCAGGACTATAGCCAATCCGGATCAAGGATTTTTTTGGGATTATTGCCAGCGGGCAGGCGTCAGCTATCGCAGCTATGGAGAATTTACCGCCAAAGGAAAAACCGGATTAGAGAGCCTCAAAGGTCATTTTGATGTGGATTATACCACGTATAACTTACACGTTTCAGACATGTATCGATTGCAGAAATGGACCGAGGATTTCGATTCGCTTCTTGCTATTGACGCTATACCACAATTCAGTTCCATCCGTTTGCCAAATGACCATACTGCCGGTGCAAGGATTGGAATGCCCACTCCAAGGGCGATGGTAGCAGAAAATGACCTGGCTCTGGGAAAAATGATCGAACACATCAGCAAAAGTCGTATCTGGAAAGAGTCTGCTGTATTTGTACTGGAGGATGATGCTCAAAACGGTCCCGACCATGTAGATGCCCACCGGTCTACCGCCTTTATTGCCAGTCCATATGCCAAACGAAACGTGAAGGTGAGCACCATGTATTCCACCACCTCCATGCTGCGCACTATGGAACTCATCCTGGGATTGCCTCCTATGAGTCAGTACGATGCGGCCAGCACGCCCATGTGGGAATGTTTTACCGCCATTCCTGACTACACTCCTTTTGTCTCACTTGATGCCACCTATGATATCCACGAGATGAATACTGAAGAGAATGAGATCTCCAGACTCTCAGACAGTTTCAACCTGGAAGAAATGGATGCTGCCCCCGATCATTTGTTTAGTCAGGTGATCTGGAAGGCAGTGAAAGGGCTGGACAGTGAAATGCCTGCTCCGGTACGTTCTGCGTTTATTCTACAGCAAGCAGAGATGGATTAAGGGGAAAAACTAATTAGAGTCCGTCCATAATGTCCGATCTCTGCGTTACGCTTGTTTCTAAAAAACTCATTTACATACGTAAACTCCGTTTTTCAGAAACTGCGCAAGCCTGGATCTCGAACATTCTGAACAAACTCTGACTTTAGGGACAGCCAATAATTAGCATAAAAAGAATTATCGATGAAAAATTGCCATCAGTAAAACAGTTCGTTATCAAACGAAAAGTAGAATAATATTGAGGTTATATCCTGATTTCACTTTAATTTTAAGTCATATTTACTCGTCGTGTTATTCAAACTTTCACGATCCAACTTTTAAATAATAAGACTATGACACCTAAATTGATCTTTTTTATTGCAATAGCTTGTTTTTTTACGCAGGCAATAATTGCCCAGGAAAACACAACACAGTACAACCTTAACTGGCCCCAATGGCGAGGCCCGGAAACCAATGGTGTTGCCCCGGCAGGCAATCCTCCCCTTGAATGGAGTGAGACAAAAAATGTGAAATGGAAAATTGAAATCCCTGGAAAAGGTCATTCGACACCCATTATTTGGGAAGACAAGGTGTTTATTCTCACCGCAGTAAAGACGGATAAAAAGATCAAAAAAGAAGAACCTGTCGCAAACGAAACCTCAGAGCGACGTAGAATGCCAGGTTTGGAGGCTGAAAACGTTTTCGATTTTGTAGTGATGGCGATGGACAAAGCCAGTGGTGAGGTAATTTGGCAAACTACGGTTTGTTCGGAACTTCCTGTTGATGGCACACATGGTACCGGCACTTGGGCCTCCAATTCGCCGGTAACAGATGGCGAGCATCTTTATGTCTACTTTGGATCACGCGGCTTGTATTGCATGGATTTTGACGGAAACGTATTATGGAAACGTGATTTCGGACAAATGGAGAAAAAGATGGAATTTGGCGAAGGAAGTACTCCTGCCTTACACAAAGATAAAATTGTGGTGCTTTGGGATCATGAAGGGGATTCGTTCCTATATATCCTAGACAAAAAAACCGGAAAAGACATCATGAAAATTGCCCGTGATGAAGCGACTACATGGTCCAGCCCAATAATTGTAAATGTAAACGGCATAGATCAAGTGATTACCAACGGCAGCACCAAGGTGAGAAGATACGATTTGGAATCCGGCGAAATCATCTGGGAATGCACAGGTATGACCCGCAATGTAATCCCTCAGCCGATACTGAATAAAGGCATGTTATACATGATGAGCGGCTTTAGAGGAAATGCCCTGATGGCCATAGATCTTTCGAAAGCCAAGGGAAATATCGACGGGACAGATGCCATTGTTTGGGAATACAATCAGAATACCTCCTACACCCCTTCCGCTTTGCTATCAAAAGACAAGCTTTATTTCCTCAGAACAAATAATGGCACTATAACGTGCATTGACGCCGCTGATGCGAAAGTACATTACAGCCTGGAAAAATTAGAGGGGACAGGAACCATCTTTGCCTCACCGGTGGGGGCGCAGGACCGGCTTTACGTGACCTCACAGTCCGGCATCACTTACGTGCTGAAGCAAGGTTCAACTTTTGAAATACTTTCAAAAAATGTGTTGGACGATGGCAACTTTGCATCTCCTGCCATTGTAGGCAATGAAATATTCATTCGCGGATTTCAATACTTGTATTGCTTGTCTGAAGACTAAAATCTGTTCATCACCCTGTCGTAGGTTCAGAAAACCCCCTCTGTCGCAGGTACTGTCTATAAATCCAAATTAATTTATAGACAGTACCTGCGACAGTGATCACAAAGCATCTTTGTAAATCCTTCAATTTTTTATATTTTTTCAATTCCAAAACTCAATTCATCAAGTGAAATGAATATCTTCACTTTTCAATAATATAGATTATACCAATGCTAAAGAAAACTACAAAACTGACCACAGTAACAATCCTTTTTACACTGCTAAGTACTTTTTGCACAACCCCCGGAAAGGATGGTTCCTTTCAGCTTGTAAATCTGCGTTGCGAAAATTTGAAAAATCCAATCGCTATCGATCGGGCCACTCCCCTGCTGAGCTGGAATATGGAATCCCAGGAAAGAAACCAAATGCAATCAGCTTACCGGATTCTTGTATCTTCTAGTCAACAGAATCTCAATAAAGATATTGGCGATTACTGGGACACGGGCAAAATATTATCCGATAAATCCGTAAACATCAACTATGAAGGAAAAGTCCTGAAATCTAGGGATGTTTTTTTTTGGAAGGTAAAAATATGGAATGCTGAAGATGAAGCATCAGTCTGGAGTGAAATCTCCTCCTGGGAAATGGGTTTTCTTAAGCAATCAGATTGGCAAGCTCAATGGATTGGAATAGCTGAAGATGAAGCCCCCCTTTCTACCAAAACCTACCCCGCTCCTTTTTTTCGAAATGAAATTGACCTTAGCAAAAGTATAAAATCAGCGAAAGCATATGTCTGCGGATTGGGTTACTATGAGTTATATTTGAATGGCGCCAAAGTTGGCGATCATGTGCTGGCCCCTGCCCAGACTAATTACGACAAGAGACTCTTGCCGAAGCTCCTATATCACTATGACGACCAGTCTACCACGCGTGTATTTTACAATACCTTCGACGTCACCAAGCAGTTAAAACGTGGTAAAAATGCTATCGGGATGGTGCTAGGGAATGGATGGTATAATCAACGCGACAGAGCCGTGGAGGGGGATTTGTGGTATACAACGCCCCGTCTAATCTTTCAACTTGAAATAGAATATTCAGATGGAAAAAAAGAAGTCATTATCAGTAATAAAGATTGGAAAGTCACCACAGGCCCATTGCTTCACGATGGGATATTTACAGGTGAAATTTATGATGCACGACTGGAATTGGGTGACTGGAGCTCCCCGGATTATGATGACTCCAACTGGAAGGAAGCTCAACTTGTCCGCCCTCCAACAGGGGAAATGGAATCACAGCTTGCCCCTCCCGATAAAGTGGTTCGGACATTCAAACCTCACTCCATTACGACTACAGAAGATGGCCTTTGTATCGTTGATGCCGGTGAAATGATTTCGGGATGGATACGCCTTCATATCAATGAAAAAAAAGGGGATAAGGTTGTCATGCGCTTTATTGAAGAACAGGGAAGCAATTACGGGCAGAAAGATGTGTATATCGCTAACGGAACTGAAGATGAAATTTATGAGCCCCGATTTACCTGGCATGCCTTTCGCACCATCGAAATCAGTGGCCTGACAAAAAAGCTTACAGAAAATGACATCGATATTGTAGTGGTAAACACCGATGTAG
>JAUUZS010000455.1 GCA_030589835.1 Cyclobacteriaceae bacterium | reverse complement strand
ATACTTGCCGGGGATTTCTTTTGAGAAAATTATGATCGATGAAGGGATTGATATGACGACATCAACAAAGGAGCTGATAGAGGAGAAAGTCAGTTTGCTTATGAATTATCACCCAATTCAGTACGTACTGGGGAAGGCCCATTTTTTTGGCCGGGAATTTATTGTAAATCCAAGCGTGCTTATCCCAAGGCAGGAGACTGAAGAATTGATTGGTGAAATATTGATTGATACTAAAAAGCCGGGATTAAACATATTAGATATTGGTTCGGGAAGCGGATGTATAGGAATTACCCTGGCATTGGAATTACAAGACGCCCATGTTACGGTTTTGGATGTGGATGGCGCTGCCCTGGAGGTGACCCGTAGTAATGCCATAAAACATAATGTGACATTAGATTACATCAAAGAAGATATTCTGTCCCTAGAATCCTTGCCAAAAAATTATGATATCATTGTCAGCAATCCGCCTTACGTAACAGAAAAAGAGAGGACCCTGATGCAGAACAATGTCCTGGATCATGAGCCCCATTTGGCTTTGTTTGTTCCTGACGATGACCCCTTAAAATTTTACCGTGAAATTGTTTCCCTGGCAAAAAAGCAACTGGTTCCTAATGGAAAGCTATACTTTGAAATAAATGAAAGCTTTGGGCCTGAGCTACTAAAGTTATGCGAGGATGAAAAATGTTCCTATATAAAGTTGGTTCAGGATATTAACGGAAAAGATAGGATGATCAAAGCGGTGTTCGGCTAGCTTGGGACTAGGCGCTGGGTACTGGGTACTGGGGTGGAAATCAACCTTTTTCCTTCAACCTCTATTCAATCTTTATTCAATCTTATTGATTTTGATTTTCCTGGCATTAAAGACTATCGATTCACCTGTTTTTTTTCCTAACAATTCCTTTCCGATCGGAGAAACAGCTGAGATGACAAAAAACTCCTTGCCATTCAGACTCAACCTTCCCAGGCTTATTGCGATGAAGTATGTACCGGAATTTGTATAGACCAAGCTCCCCAAATCCACTTGATCATATTCTTTTTCTAAATGTATTAAACCCATGGTGCCAGAGAGCTTTTGAGCCTCGATCAATTGCCTGGCATGCTTATCCGTTTCGATCTGCATCAAGGCCCGAACCGAATTGTATTTATCCCCTGCACTACTTTTTGATTCTTCGTTGGCAGCTTCCTGCGCTTCATTCATTGCGTCCTGGGCATGAGCTATCCTATCAGCGACATATTTCATGCATTTCTCAATTAAGATTTTCTTTGTCATATCAGTATCCAAACTTAAACTACAAGTTAAAATAAAATTAGTTTTTCTTATCCCCAATTTAATTTAATTTTTACCAGGAAAATTTATTCTGATATTTAATCCTTATGGTATTACTTTTCGGAGTGGACTCAATATTGGTCATTTTTTGTAATTTGAATATTGTGAATTGTCATTTTCAATAAATTCAGGGTAGAACCATCCTTATAGATTACTATCATGATTATTGACCATGAGAAGAACTTTGATAAATTTACGGAAGGTGTTTTTTTTGTGGATATAGTTTTGTCTTTTTGCCAAGGGAAATACTGTTGATATTCACTCAATAGCTTAAGACCACCCTAAGAAATAATCATATGAAAAAAGAATACTTTTTAATCCTGTTTTCTTTTGTATTTGCGGTATGGATATCAAGCTGCAGCAATCCCGAAAGAGAAAAATTTGAAGCATATATTAAAGAAGGGGAGAGTTTGGCAAAAACACATTGCACCACTTGCCATAAAGAAGCGCCCCCGGAATTACTAAATAAAAAAACGTGGGTATTTGATGTATTACCACAAATGGGACCCCGCCTTGGTATGCACAGGTATAATGAACTTCATTATAAGGAAATTTTTCCCATGCTGGTGGCGCCAACACCTGCCATGAAGCAAGAAGAATGGAATAGCCTTGTCGATTATTTTCACTATAGTAGTCTTGAGCCCTTGCAAGAGCAAGATTATGATCAAGAACCGGCATTGGATTGTGCAACCTTTTCGGCCCGTACCTTTACAAATGAGATATCAAGTAATTCAATAGTCACAATGCTCAAAATCGACACGGTAAAACAATATGTATTTGCCAGTGAGGCGAGCAATAGTACACTATACAAATTTGATTATAGTGGAAAACTGATTGATACAGTTCATTTGCCAAGCCCTCAAACAGACATGAGGATTGAGGAAGATTTTTTTGAGGTGACCCTGGCGGGTATACTTCATCCTAATAACGAGAATAAAGGACAGGTTATCAGGTACACCTACGGTGAAGAATTTCCGGCAGAAATAGATCGCATTATTTTGGATTCACTTTACAGGCCTGTGGCCAGCGTGTGTTTTGATTTTAATTATGATGGAAAAGACGATTACCTGGTCTGTGAATACGGAAACGATATCGGGCAATTTGCGCTATATTTTGCATCGTCAGAAACCGCATACATACAAAATATCATCGATACAATCCCGGGGTCTATTATGATAAAACTTCATGATTTCAATGCAGATGGATTCATGGATATCGTGGCATTATTCGCGCAGGGTGACGAGCGGATTATGATCTATTATAATGACGGCGAGGGGAATTTCAAAAAGAACTTCTCCATTGCAGCACGATTCCCACCTGTTTATGGATCTCTCTATATTGATATTCAGGATTTTAACGGAGATGGATATATGGATATAATCTATGTAAACGGAGATAATTTTGATTATTCTCAAATCTTAAAACCCTATCATGGCATACGGATTTTTGAAAATGACGGCTATAATTTTTTTGAAGAAAAATATTTCTATCCGATTTACGGAGCGGGAAAAGTCAAGGTATATGATTTCGATTTAGATGAGGACTTGGATATTATGGTCTCCTCAAATTTTGCAGATATGGAGAAGCATCCGGAAAGAGGAATTATATACTTGGAGAATACAGGGTCTTATGATTTTACGCCATATGCTTTTCCTGCTTCAGCCCTAAATCAGTGGAACACCATGGGTGTCACAGACCTTGATGGCGATGGCGATCAGGATATCATTATTGGTGCTATGAATTTAGAAAATGCATTTAATATGGCATATATTGAGTCTGAAGGAGGATCGAAAAAGGACATTTCCTCTCTGTTGGTCATGGAGAACCTGACATATTGATTGGCATATACTCGTGCATTTACCTTGAGATTGGAGAACTACCTCCGGTTCTTCAAATCAGGATACCAATTATATTGTCAGCCACATAATGATTCCGTCTAAGGTTCAAACTTCGCAATCGATTTTCATTGCTCAATTTGTCAAGGCAATTGTGCTAAATATTGGGCTAATAAATTCAAAAAAATATTGATTCCGGATCACAAGTAGCCGCTCATCGGCAGGTTATGCATTCCTCATTGAAACTGTCCGGCCGACACTAATACTATACAAGTAGAAATTTGGATCATATACTAATATGATAAAATGATTTGCTGTAGAATTCCGTACACTTTATTGTGAAAATTTTATGCATACCTTTCAATTTTTTTTATTAAATTGAACAAAACATTTTGGTTTGAGATAAAAATGTTTATATCTTGTAGTCAGGTTGACTAAAAGGATAGCAATAGGTAATAAATAATGTGTTACACCTAATTCAGAATTATGAAAATGATATACCTAAACACATTTAATTACCTATTTGGAATCATTTCTTTTATACAGTTGTTACCATAAATCGAGAAAAAGTCAGGATTAAAAACAGAATGTGTTTTTTGCACACATTTTCTGATGTTTAGCTTTTGATACGAGAAAGATTATTATACTATTTAAGGCTTTTATAAAAAGTGAATTTTAGAAAGGCCTAAACACCAAAATAAAAATAGATAAAGAGTTTGTTGTGATAGGTTTGAGTAAAGTGCTTAATGGCAAGATACTTAAACTAACTTGTTTTATTTTTAACCTAAATTAAATAATTATGCGTATTTCTACTTTGTGGAGAACAGGCATGCTGTCTATTCTCCTCTTTGGCTTTGCGATAAGCTTGGCCTACGCTCAGGAATCGACGGTTACAGGTAATGTATCGTCTGCCGAGGAAGGACCACTTCCCGGAGTTAATGTCCTGATTCAGGGAACCGGCCAGGGTACGGTTACCGACGTTGAGGGCAATTTCAGCATTGTAGT